>JAQSDP010000232.1 GCA_029945985.1 bacterium
TTTGGCGTCGTACGCACCGTAGATGAGGCCCATGTATTCGCTCATCGTGTTGCGGTGATACCACGGCGGGCGAAACGTGTCTTCAGCGACCAGCCACCGGTCGGGAAAGATCACGAAATCACAGTTTGCGACGCCGGTTTCGCCGCTTGGCGACGTCAATACTGTAAAGATCGACGGGTCCGGGTGATCGAACGAGATCGAACCGATAGTGTTGAAGTTCCGCAGGTCGTATACGTACGGAGCGTAGTTACCGTGCCAAGCGACAACGTCCAGCGGGGAATGGTCGATAGCACACGACCACAGATTCCCACCGAACTTCGCCACCTGTTCGAAGTCGCCTTCAACATCTTCATACCACGCGACCGGGGTCTTGAAATCCCTCGGGTTCGCGAGTCCGTTCGCACCGATGGGCCCCAGGTCCGGAAGGCGAAATTGCTGGCCGTAATTTTCGCAAATGTATCCGCGAAGCTCCTTGTCGTCAGGATGCGGCTCGATCTTGAACTTCAGCCCGCGAGGAATGCATACCACTTCGCCTGCTCCGGCCTGAAGATATCCAAGCTCCGTGAAGAAGCCAATCCGCCCCTTCTCGGGAAGGATGAGCATCTCGGAATCCGCATTATAAAAATATCGCCCGCCCATCCCCTTGTTAAAGGCATAGATATGCACGGCTATTCCCGACTGCCCGAACAAGTCGCCGTTGCCCCCGATCGTCGTGATGCCATCAATGAAGTCGGTCGGTTCAGAAGGTATCGGCAGTGGATCCCACCGAAGCTGATTCGGCGTGGTCACCACTTCATCGAATGGCGTCGAGCGAAACATTCCGTTCCCGATCTGCGTGAACGGTTTGTGCAAAACGCTCGGGCGTATGCGGTACGTCCATGTTCGCTTGTTGTGAACGCGCGGAACGGTAAATGCCGTTCCCGAAAACTGCTCGGCGTACAACCCAAGCGGCGCCTTCTGCGGCGAATTGCGCCCAACCGGCAACGCACCGGCCACAGCTTCTGTAGCGAATTCGTTAGCAAAGCCTGTTTGGTATGCGGGTTTCATCATCCGTTGCACAAGAGACTGCCGCCTCTAGCTCCGATAGATCCAGGCGCCATCGCTTATGTTCCGTCCGTCGCGATAGCCGCCGGTGATCAGCACACTTCCGTCCGACAGCAAGGTCGCGGTGGCAAAAAGCCGAGTCGATTCCAGGTCGCCCTCGGCATAGGAAAAGCTATTTGTCGCGGGGTCGAAAACCTCCGCACGCCGTGCACCGCCCGCTACTAATACCCTGCCGTCGGCGAGTAGAATACCCGTGCCCTGCAGCTTGTAGCGGGAGGTGTTCATGTTGTTTTTTACAGCCGCAAAGGTGCGGTCCGCGGGGCTGTAAACCTCCGCGTTATTGTAGGCGCCATCCCCGTCACGCTCGTCAGAGCCGCCGAGAATGAGGACTCGGCCGTCAGATAAACGCACAGCTTCATGCTTATGCCGTTTAATGGTCAGTTCACCGGAAGGTACAAAGCGGCTAGTTTCGGGATCGAATATTTCGGTGCTCGTATAGACCACCATCTGCGAACGGCGATCTCTGTGCCCGCCAGTGATCAGCACGCGGCCGTCGTTGAGCACGGTGGCTGTATGCGATTCACGCGGCACGGACATATCAGCAACCGCAGTCGAACGATTCGTCGCCGGATCATATATCTCCGCGCTCTTAAGAAACGTCCAGCCAGTTCCAACTCCGCCGGCGATCAAGATCTTTCCATTCTTCAGCGCGGTGGCTACATGCCCGCTTCGGGGCGACAACAACCGTCCGACTTTCGAGAAGCGTTTGGTTTCAGGATCGTAGATCTCGGTCGTGTCTAGATATTGACCATTGAAGCCTCCGACGATCAGAACCTTTCCGTTCGGCAAAAGCGTCGCAGTATGACTGGACCGCTCGACAGCCATTCCCGCAACCGCCGCAAAGCTGTTTGTACCTGGATCAAATACCTCGGCGGTCGACGTGTTTCCGTCGCCGCCAATATACCCGCCGGCAATCAGCACAGTACCGTTCTGCAGTAGCGTAGCCGTATGCACCGACCGCCGCGTCGTCATTCCCGCTATTCGACTGATAGAACCCACATTCGCACGCGAACTGGCCGGGGCGTTTTTGATAGGAGCCACCTGCGCCGAACAGCTTAAGGTGAGGAGCGAAAAAACGAAAAAGAGGCTGGCGAAGCAATGAGTTGGCAGGAACATAATCTTAATAATCTACTCGTTGCACTTATTCTCAAAACGCATTTTGCAGGTGTCGATACCGGGACCGAACCCGTTCGGAATGTTCTCTATCGTGCGAAAGCCAAGTTTCTTGTAGAAACCTTCGGTATGATGCGACGTGCTGGTAAAGAACGGGAGGCGTCCCCATTTCTCTTGACCCTTTTCCATCCTGAAAAGCGTCAGGTGCTTTCCCAGGCCGGTTCCTATCAGGTCGTTGCGAACCATTGCCCAGCAAAGCGAGATCGTCTGGTCCGGGTTCAAGCCAATGCCGCCCGCTGCGACTATCTCGTCGATTATCTCGATGACATAGTAATCTTCTGAGAACTCGCCGAGGAATGCCCGAAGCTCCTTTTCCTCGGCTTCGACAAAATACTTAACAAGTTTTGAGCGAAAGATCGCGATGACAGCATCAAGGTCCTCCGGTCTGTATGAGCGAATGTTCATCACGGCTCAATATGCCTTGGCGAACACTGCGAGAAGCTTCCGAAGCGTGCGGATTTCGGCTCTGGCGAAATGCACTCCCTACAAATTTCCCCGTCGCCGCTGTTCTTCCTCGATCGAGACGAATAATGCTTTGAAGTTGCCCTTGCCGAATCCCTTGCAGCCTTTGCGTTGGAGGATCTCATAAAAGACGGTTGGGCGGTCTTCGACAGGTTTCGTGAAGATCTGCAGCAGGTATCCTTCGTCGTCTCGGTCGACTAGGATGCCGAGGCGTTTGAGGTCTTCAACATCTTCGTCGATCGCTCCGACGCGATCGGTGATCTCGTCGTAATAGGTGTCGGGCACGCGTAGGAATTCGATGCCGTTGGCCTGAAGTTTAGCGACCGTGTGGCGGATGTCTTTACAGAGCAATGCGACGTGCTGGGCCCCCGCTGAACGATAGAAATCTATGTATTCCTGGATCTGTGATTTTCCGCCTTTGCCTATCGCAGGCTCGTTGATCGGGAACTTGATGTTGTGGCCGCCGTCGCTCATCACGATCGACATCAGCGCTGAGTATTCGGTAGAGATATCTTTATCGTCGAACGTGATGTAGCGTTCGAAGCCCATCACGTCGCGATAGAAATCGCACCAATAGTTCATCTTGCCGAGCTCGACGTTACCGACAATGTGATCTACAAGCTGGATGCCGACCTCATCACCCGCCACTTCCTGTGCGATGAAGCCCGGCAGGAACGGGCCGGAATAGTTGTGGCCGTTATTGTTGTTGTATGACAGGAACGAATGGATCGTGTCGCCGTACGCGGCGATCGAAGCGTGGCGAACAACACCGTTCTCGTCACCGTGATCGTGCGGATCTTCCACCGGCTTCGCCCCTCGCCTTACGGCCTCGTGAAACGCATGATCTGCGTCCTCAACTAAGAACGCGATATCGTGCACACCGTCGCCGTGCTGCTTGATATGATCGGCCCCCGGATGCTCAGGCGACAGCGGCGTCGTCAATATAAAATTGACCCGGTTTTGCCGGAGCACATAGCTCGTGACCTCCCGGTTACCAGTCTCCAGCCCCATATACGCCGCCCGCGAAAACCCAAAAGCCTTACGATAGTAAAACTCCGCCTGCTTAGCATTACCGACGTAAAACTCAACGTGATGTATTCTCTTCAGTCCTAACGGATTCTTCAGTTCACTCATGGCTTTTTGATGTGTATTTGGCGTTCGAATTACCTTTGAAAATCTCTGGATGTTTACTATGATACTCCCGTACCTTGCTAAACCGTATGCATGATGCTCCCGCACAACTTGCACCGGCCGTGAACCGGCTTCTTTCGATACTGCCGCCGGAAGAGCGAGTTTTCATTGAGCCGCATCTCGAACTGGTTTCGTTCCCCGTCGGCCACTTCGTCGCGCTTGCCGGTGACGCCCTCAAGCGATGTTACTTCCCCAACAACGGGATGATCTCACTCCTCGCCGAAACTCAGAACGGCGGTGCGGTAGAGATCGGGTTTGCCGGTTTCGAGGGCATGGTCGGACTTCCGTTGCTCCTCGGGAAAAACGCGATGCCATATCAGGCCTTGGTTCAGGCGCCGACGGAGGG
>JAQSDP010000233.1 GCA_029945985.1 bacterium
CTTCGATCGAAGACTTGCCGCAGACGCCGCAACTCGAAGTCGTATAGAAATGGCGCTCCAGCCGCTTGAGATCGAGTTCGACATCGTCCACTAGATCGACGCGGATCGTGTTCGAATTCAACGCCGACGCCCGGTCAACCGTTCCCTTCACCTTCCCGATCTTCAACCCGCAGTGACGGATCTGTTTTACCTGTTCCGGAGATTTCAGGATTCCCTCGGTGAACAAAAACCCGACCGCAAGTTCGCCATCCTCGCCCGGCGTCCTCATCGTGATGGAAACAGCTCTATGCGACCCATCCGGGAATCCTATGCGTATCTCGAGCGGCTCCTCGACCGCAAGGCTATCAGAGGACTCGCTGTCACCTTCAGGAGATATGCGCCGTACGAGAGTCTCCGATGTGGCTGCCGATGATGCCATGAGAAAAGTCTACCAGAGAGGCTGTCAACGTTCGCAGAAAGACTGTCGTTCATTAGCAGATTCATTTAACCTACGGTAATGAGTATCCCTGACCAGGTCTTTTGGCTCCTCGTGATCGCGGCCGCTGTCGCGAGCGTCGCGTGGACGATCACGCAGGAAGAGATCTTCCGCGAGCCGCGTGAGTATTTCGCCGAACACTCGAAACACGCGACATCCTTTCTGTTCCGTAAATTCTGCTACATGATGACCTGTGAATACTGCTTCAGCCACTGGGTCACGATCTTTTTTCTGTTTATCACCGGATTTCGCCTGATCTTCGACGATTGGCGTGGATATCTTCTGTCCTTTTTCGTCACCGCATGGACGGCAAATCAGATAATGAGCCTCTATCGCCGACTGAGAGTCGTGATCAAGTTGGATAATGCTATCGCGGAAAAGGAACTGGACGAATCCTAGATGATCATTCCGCTGGTATTATTCGTCCTCGACATTCGCCGAAGCCGATCCTTCGAAATCCTTCGCGTTCGCAGTAGCCTTTCATTATGACCTCGTCGCCGTCTTCCAGGAATCGGCGGGTCTCGCCGGACGGGAGTTCGATCGGCTCGGTCCCACGCCAAGTCATCTCTAACAGGCATCCGCGTTCGCTCTTGTCAGGGCCGCTGACGGTGCCGGACGCGATCAGGTCGCCGGTCTGCAGGTTGCAGCCGTTCGAAGCGTGGTGTGTCAGCATCTGGCCGACTGTCCAGTAGAGATCTTTCGTGTTCGACCGCGAGATCCTAAACGGTTCGATGTTCTCGTTCCGCATCTTTTCCGTCTGGATGTAGACCTCGAGATTGATGTCGAGCCCGCCGAATTTCTTGTTGTTTTCGTCGCTCAAATAATCGAGCGGCTGCGGATCGTCCGGATCGCGTTCGAACGCCGGAGTTCGGAACGGAGCGAGAGCCTCCATCGTCACGACGAAAGGCGAGATCGTCGTCGCGAAGTTCTTCGCCAGGAACGGCCCGAGCGGCTGGTATTCCCAAGCCTGAATGTCGCGGGCAGACCAGTCGTTCACGAGACACATCCCAAAGATATGTTCTTCGGCATCTTTGATGTTTATCGGCTGTCCAAGCTCATTCCCCTTCCCGACAAAAAATCCAAGCTCCATCTCGTAATCTAGATTCTTCGCCGGAATAAACACCGGCGGCTTCTCCGCATCGCTCCGATTCTGCCCACGCGGCCGCTTGATGTCCGTCCCCGACACCACAATGCTCGACGCCCGCCCATGATACCCGATCGGCACATACTTGTAATTCGGCATCAACGGCTGATCCGGCCGAAACATCGACCCTACGTTCGTCGCGTGAAAGATCGAGCAGTAGAAGTCGGTGTAGTCACCGACCTCAAACGGAGACGTTAGGTTGGTTTCCGAAATCGGAATGAGATATTCAGAAACGATTTGACGAACATTGTCACTCGTATCTTGCCGCAGAAGCGAGACTAAAAACTGACGTATTCTCTGACGATCTTCATTCCCCGTGGCATTTAAGAGAAGACCTAAATCAGTGACAAAATACGAAACCTTGACGTTATCCCATGCAAGTGCAAGAGGGGGCTCAGCCTGGACTCCCTTAGAGACTCCTTCCACGTTCAGAATCAAGTTGCCGATTCGAACCCCTATCTGTTCGCCCTCGTCTTTCCCCCCTATCAGCCGGAACATACAAAACGGTAAATTCTGTATCGGGAAATCCGTATTCGGGTCATTGGCTGATTCGACCCAGCTTTTCAGGTTCGGATCGTGGGTTTGGTTGATCTGGTAAGTCATAAAACATTTCTCCCGCGAATTACGCGAATCAACGCGAATAAGAATTCTAAGATCTTTTCGCGAACATTCGCGTTATTCGCGGGCAGAAAGAAAACTACAGGAGGCCCATCGCTTCGAGGTCCGCGATCGGTTCGTCGAAGGAACATGAGCCGAAGGAGTGCATGCCTCTTTCGCGGAGCCAGCCGAGGTGGGCGTTGCTCAGGGCGTGGCCGTCGCGCCATTGGACTCCGACCTCGCTAAACTCGAACACCTCTTCAAACTCCTCTTCCATCAACTCTTCCAGCAGCGACGTGCGAAAGCTTTCTCTGGCGAAACCGGTCATCATCAGCAGATTGAGAAAGCCGTGCATCGTCCCCTGCGGAGCGTTCGGAGCGTAGGTCAGCGGCCTGAAGCATCGAACCGGATGATGCAGGCCGGCGGTCGCCTTGAACGGCACGTTGGCGGCCATACAGGTCCGCACGAATCGAATGATCTGCTTCGACGTCGGGAACGCGTCCGGCGTGACGCCGCCGGTGCGGAGCTTCGCTCGCTGGCCTTTGATCGAAAGCGTCGTCACGAGTTCCGCCAACGCCTCACCCGTCGAGACCTCAAAATACGCGGTGATCTCATCTGGTAAAAGTGCGACCGTATTCTCGATCTTCGAAACGGTATTCGCCTTCACCTCAAGCACGTCCGCGACCGCCTGCTGTGAATGGGCCCTATTGAAATCTCGAACGGCCTTGATCGTCTCGTTGATGTCCTCACCGGCGGTTACGGCCAGCGGCCAACGGTTCTTTCCGTCACGGGGCAGCAAGTCTCCCGCAGCATCGACAAACTCTTCCAGCCGGGCCGCCTGCACAACAAATCGCCCGAGCATCCAGTTGTACGAGCTCGCCCGGTAGGTCGCGTAGTTGATCACCGCCTCCTGCATCGAAAGCTGCGACGGCGGAAAAAGCCCGGCGTAATCGATGATCCCGGCGAGAAGCACGCGCACTGATCCCAGCGTGTGCGAAGCCGCGTGTCTAGCATTCATTTCGTGTTCAGTCGGCAAGCCTATATCTATGGATTCTAAGGCGTTAGACAGACTTTTACAAAAGTGCTTACTGACGACGCTGACTTGCCGACCACGTCCAATTCGGTTATCTTTGCTTCGATTTCATGCGAGTTTTGGGAATAGATCCGGGCAGCGAAACGCTCGGCTGGGCAGTGGTCGAGGGTTCGGGGTTGAAATACTCGGCGGTCGATTTCGGCACGGTCAAATCGAGCCCAAAGCTCGCATTCGCAACGCGTTTGGCCAAGATCTACTCGGGCGTCAGCGAGGTCATCGACAAACATTCGCCCGATGCACTCTCGATCGAAGATGCGTTCTACGCGGCGAATGTAAAGGTCGCGATGAAGCTCGGTCAAGTCCGCGGTGTCGTGCTGCTGCTCGGCGAACAACGCGGCCTCGCGATCGCCGAATACGCCCCGCGGCTGATAAAGCAAACGGTCGTCGGATACGGGGCGGCGGAAAAACATCAGGTCGGCGAGATGGTGAAGATCCTTCTGCGGCTAAAGGAAGTTCCCAAACCGCACGACGTAGCCGACGCACTCGCGATCGCGATCTGCCATTTCCACCACGCAGGCGTGCAAGACCGCATCGCGAAAGCCATCAGCAAATAACACTTACATCATCCATATGAAGCTCGTCCTCACAACGATATTCGTTTGCCTCACAGTCTTAGTTACAGATACCATTTCACAGACGCGACGGCCAAAGCCCGGTGTTCAAGCGTCCACAAAATCGCGCGAGATCGGCCAGACCGCGTACGTGATGGACGAAACGCTCTCTGTTCTGCGTCCGAAACCCAGCCTGTTCGCCGTCCCGATGCAGCGAATGCGTCGCGGGCGGGTCGTGAAAATAATGGGTGTTGCAGAAGCGGACGGTGTGAAGTTTTATCGGGTCTCGGCCATCCCGACCGGTACCGGTTGGGTTCAGGCAGATTCGCTGTTCGGCAAGTTTCGCGAGGGTGATGACGCCCGGCTCGCGAGGCTCGTGCAGTCGATGAACGGCTTCGATCAGAT
>JAQSDP010000234.1 GCA_029945985.1 bacterium
CGCCCGCGAAGCCGATCGGGTCTTCGGAGATGAAGCGGCCGAGTTTGGGGTCGTAGAATCTCGCACGGGAGAATTGGAGGCCGATGGTTGAATCAAATTCACGGCCGGTGAACTGGTATCGCGACGGAAATGCTCCGTTCGAGCCGACAACCGCCGCTCGCTCCGACGCCCGCCGCCGCCCCGATAGCCGCTCCAACTCGATCCGACGCCGCTCCGAGGCGACCCGACCACGAAAGTCCGACACCGCCTTGCGCTCCAAAACGATTGTGTCGCTCGAATACGCGGAATCGCAGACCCAAATCATCGTTGAGCGCGCTGGGCAGAATGAATTTGGCGGATAGATACAGGCTACTCCGCGGGCCTCATGTAAATCAACGGGCTATTGTTGAACCGCAGAAAGCGAGCCTCGTCCTCCTTGCACCATCTATAGGCGTCCACTCCGAGGTGAATCGGATGAACCGTTGCCGTACGTTCGTAGTCTATTGGAACTTATAGTTCTTTCAGCCGCCGCATCTTCTCCGAAAAGCCTTCACATAGTTCAACAATCGACGCTGCGGGTTTGAAAGATCAGGTTCGCCTGGTAATTCCAGAACCCTCCAAGATTTCTTTAAGGCGGCCCTAACCATTGCTTCATCGCTTTGCAGGATACTGCCATTATTGATTCCCAAATAGGCCCCCAGCTGTTTTTGCCCAGAGAACTCGTCACCGGTGGCACAGGTGTTAATCGCTAACTGATAATAAGAGCGAGCCTGCTCGATGAGATTCTCAATCTCGAACGACCCTCCGATCTCGTATT
Organism: bacterium; assembly: GCA_029945985.1. Classification (GTDB taxonomy): domain Bacteria; phylum Acidobacteriota; class Blastocatellia; order Pyrinomonadales; family Pyrinomonadaceae; genus OLB17. The sequence continues at coordinate 797 of JAQSDP010000234.1, forward strand.
CGATACAAGCCCGAATGAACGAGCCCGGGCGACTTTTTGGAATCGCCCGTAACCATTCCTCACGGGCTTTGATCAATAACCGTCGATCATCCTTCATGATCGATCCCTTAAGCAAAAGGCAGTGAGCCTCTTGTTCGGGCGAACTCGCAGGGATTAACTCATCAATCTTCACCAAGGCCCCCCCAAGATTTCCTTGACTCCAAGCTGCGAGCGCTGTCCCAAGGACCTCATTAAACTCTTTATCGCTTAGCATTTGATTCTATGTGATCGGACATTTGTAGGTAGGCCAAATCCCACCATTTTTGTCACATTCCCGGTAACAAGCTCCGCAGTCCTTCTTTTTGGGACCCCTCTTTGCACTTTATCGGGAGAATATCCGGCGGTCTCTAAGCCCGCGCAGCACGCGATCAGACGCTAGATCTTATCCCGCCATCTTAGGACTTCGTCGCGAAGGATGGGGTTTTGTTGGAAGCTGCCGGTGTGGCCTTGGGCGGCGGTGGCACGTTGGATGTGCCAGTATGAGAGGCCGAGTTTGCCGACGGCTCGTTGGAAGCGGCTGCGGGCGAAGAACTTTCCGCTGAATACGCCGCCGAGCAGCCACGAGGTGCTCTTAAACACGGACGTGATGGTGCGCAACTGCTCTTCCGTGATCAATCCGCGGGTCACGTCGAGAGCAAGCATATCGTTCAAGATGCGACGCTGCCGCCTCATAATGAAGAATGCGAAGATGATGAAAATAAAGAACAGCGGGACCTCGAGCAGCAGATAGAATGTAAAGAATCCGCAGAGGCCGACATCCTGGCCGCCAAGCCCGATCGCTGCGCAGGTCGGTTCGAATCCCAGTGACACGATCAGGACGGTCGCGACAACGCCCAGGCCATTCCACAGGCCGTGCAGGATCATCGCGACGACCCATCCGGCGATCGGCATTGCGATCCGAACGAACCAGTTGTGAGATTCCCTCGATATGCCGCAGCCGATGCCTATCATTGCGGTGAACGTGACGTGGGCGAACGGCGAAAGGATACCGCGGAGCGTGAACAGGAGCATGAACGACCAAAACGCCTCGCCGGTTAGGCCATATTGCATGTAGGCCTCGTTCAAACCGCTGCCGTAGTAGAGAACGTTCTCTACCGTGGCAAAGCCAAGGGCGATAACGCCTGCGTAAACGATGCCGTCGAGAATGTCGTCAAAGTAACGTCGGAGGAAGATCAATAAGATCAGCACGCCGATGCCCTTCGAACTTTCCTCGAAAAGCGGTGCGGATATAACAGCCGTGATGATCGAACCGAGTTCCGGAACGCCGGTAGCAATAGCCGCCGCGACAGTCGCAAAGCCTCCGAAGATCGTGTTTCCAATGAACGAAACGAGAACGGAAACGATCGCTCCCCATGCGAATGCGAATGCCAGGAGCCAGAACGGCTCGGGATCGTATCGGTCGAGTCCGACGAGCGGAATGATGTAGAGCAACGCCGGCGTGAACGCGATCGCGGTCGCGAGCACGGCAGGAACGGGTTCGAGGAGAAGTACGAAGAGCCCGGCGACGAGAGCTCCAAGGACGACGAACAGAAGCGTCGCGACGCCAACGCCTATGTAGAGTCCTGTTTTGCTCGGCGGAAGGCTCCTCGGCTGTTCGATGTTCCCGAGCCCGAGGCTGGAAAGCGACTGGGAAATGCTCTTGGTCGGAACGGAATGGTCGGCCTGGAACTGAGCAGCGGCCTGAGCTTCGTAGTGCTGAAACTGCTGATTCTGTAACTGCTGAAACTCCTGAACCGGGATCGCGGGGGCGGTCGTTGCGGCCTCAATGCTTACCGCACCGGTAGTCCCATTGCGGCCGAATTGAACTTCATCGCCGTCGTTCAGCTTCGCCGATTCGATGCGAGAGCCGTTGACGAGAGTGCCGTTCGTGCTGGCATTGTCGCTAATATAGAATCCGTCGGGCTTTGCTTCAATAAAGGCGTGCTGCTTTGAGGCGATCCGCTCGGCAGTGGGATCGAACCGAACGCTGCAAGTCTCGCTTCGCCCGATCGACAGGAAACCTGTTTCAAGTTCGAAAGTCTGCCCATTCAGTGTTCCGCTCGTGATCGTCAGCCTCAATTTCATACAGCCATAATAGGTGCAATGAGTGCGAAGTCAAACAGACACTGGATTTCGGGTCTTTCTTCTGTCGCACTTGCAGATATGCCTAAATGGGGCCGCACATCGCGAGTTCGCTCTCGTTTCTCGGAACGTATCAGAAAGGATTAACAGACGCGGGGGATGGCCGGTCGCCCGAGTTCCCAAAGACAAACCCTGAAAATGACCAATCCGTACTGTTCAACCGGTACCACACCCCGTCGCTAGGACGATACACTGCAATGTCGGCCTTCTCATCTCCGTCGTAGTCGCCCGGCACTGGGACGTCTTCCGCGATCCCCCATTTCGTAACAAAATATGCCTGGGTCGAACGATCGAATATCCACCAATTACCCTCGGCTGGTCTATACACCGTGATCTCAGATCTACCGTCGCCCGTGAAGTCGCTGCCCAGCGGACGATCGCCGGTTGTGCCCCATTGGACCAATATCGGGATGCTGGATGAACTCGGCATGATATACCAGACTCCCTCCGACGGACGGAATATACCTATATCCGTCTTACCATCGCCGTCCCAATCGCCTGTCACCGGTTTATCTCCGTAGATGCCCCATTGGGCGTAGCGGATTCCCAAAGTACTCTGCCAGATCCACCAAACACCGTCGGACGGACGCCATACAGCAATGTCGGCTTTTCCATCAGCGTCAAAGTCTCCGGCGACCGGAACATCTTCGGACACGCCGAAATTGACGGCGGAAATTCCTCTCGAACTTCCCGCGATCCACCAGTCTCCGGTAGATGGCCTCCAGACCGCGATGTCGGACCTGCCGTCACCATCGTAATCAGCCGGCACCAAAACGTCATCAGGAAGACCGAATTCAAATGCGTACTGGGCTGCATTCGAGCTATTCTCGATAGTCCACGTCCCGGACACGGGCGTGTATCTCGAAAGGTCCGTCTTACCGTCACCATCAAAATCCGACACGACGTTCTTCCTGGCCGCCATTGCCTTCGTCGTATCTACGATTACGAGGCCGCGCCCCATGTCACCGATCAAAACCTTGTCTTCTCCCAGGAACGGAAACACTGCCCACGTGCCGTTGTAGTTTGTCGGAAGAGCATTCTGCAGGCTCTCTCGACCACAGATGATATCCCACGGTTCGTCCGACAGTGCTTTTGAGTTTGCCTCCGGTGCGAAGAACGCGGACATATAGGTATCGTACTGTCCGACTCGGTTCAGGCTCGCAGGGCTAGATACGTCGAACACCTGCAGCCCGGCTTGATACCACGAGACGAAAAGCTTGCTGCCCATCACGACCGGGTTGTGCGGCGTTACCGCGTTCAGATCAAGATCCGCCATCGTTACGCGATTCACGAGTAGCGGCGTCGCC
>JAQSDP010000235.1:0-2500 GCA_029945985.1 bacterium
GTCACTGGCGGCACCGAATCGGGAGGAGCATATGAGGGCAAGCTGAACGTGCAGCCGTTCTTCTCGGCAGGCTCATGGGACGTTCTTAATGTGGATGGAATATCATCCTATCTTCCGAAGGGATCCGACGTCGAAGCTCGCAAGCGTGGTGGGGAGCTTGTGTCCGTCGCTCGTGAAGCAAAGGTATTTGTTGAGGCTCTGTTGGGTAAAGCCTCAACTCTCGAGCCGATCCGGTTGGTTTCTGTACGGCGCGGTGCCGGGTTTTCGGGCGGAGGCACCATCTTTTTTGACGAAGCCGTGCTTCGCAGGCCGAAGATAGATTCACAAACCGCACTGTTCGTCGCAGAAGGCGTAGCGAAAACGTGGCTTGGCGGATCGACGGCCGTTAGTGGAGACGGCGGCGGAGCTATCCGAGAGGGACTTGCTAGATTCCTTGCGACGCAGTTCATTGAAAATAAGTACGGGAAGGACATTGCTGATGTCGAACGATTACGCCAAAGAGTCGCCTATGCATCCGTCGTTCTGCGTGACGCTCCGATCAGCACCGTCTCGCCGATCGACGATTATTACTACACCGTGGTGGCTAATAAGGGGGCGATGGTCTGGCGGCTGTTTTTCCTCAAAGCTGGTAACGACGAGTTCTCTTCGCGGATCAGATCAACGATGGAGGACAAGGTCGTAAGCCTCGAAGAGCTACGGACTGTGTTCACTGATCAGAAGGCCTTAGTGGACTACGCATTTGATCAAGCGACCGACATGAACCTACTGGCCGGATTGCCGCAGCAAGGAGCGGGAGTGGCAAAGGTCGCTTTGCGGAACACGGGTGCGATCGATGTGACCGTCGACGTTGAGGCGTTGCTTGAGAATGGTCAGAGAATGAGCTCTCCGGTGACTATCCGCGCGACAGGTTTCGGTGAAGTGATATTCAAGACGCCGATGAAGATCCGACGCATAGAAATAGACCGTCAGAAACTTTATCCCCAGACCGACTTTTCCGATGATATCGCCCCTCGGGAGCTTACCGACAGCGACCCGCTTTTGGCGGTCAAGCGGTCTTTCGATAAACAGGACTTTGCGGCCGCAGAGAAAACCGCTAGACAGGTGCTCTCAGACTTTCCAAGGAATGATGACGTACGAGTCTTGCTGGCGCGATCTCTTTTGGGACTGAATAGGACAGCTGACGCAGAGAAGGAGTTTCGTGCGGTGCTTGACGAAAAACTGCCAACGTCCCGCAGTATCGCGTGGGGATTTGTCGGCTTGGCAGACGTTGCTGTCCGGGCGGGCCAAAACGAGCAGGCTGCAAAGTATGCTGCGGACGCAATACGATCGGAAGGTGAATACGGCGCGGGTCTTGCCGCGCGTAATATCCGAAATCGGGCCGGAGCAAAGACTAACACGGAAACTTCAATTGCCGCATTCTTCGACCAGTGGGATCGTGCTGCAGCCGCCAATCAAAAAGCCCAGCTTGACGCCCTGGTTTTGCCCGGTGAGGCGTCTCGCTTCTCCGGTGGTGTCGCCGGGCAGACGGCCGCATGGAAGACGGAGATTAAACACGTCGATATGGTCGATGCAAATACGGCTCTTGTTGAGGCTCACCTGGGGATCAAACTCCTAAATCGTGATCCGGAGTCAGGTCTCGCGGTCTTCAGGCTCTCTCGAACCGGAGCCGGTTGGAAGATACTGTCGGTTGACGTATTCGAACTGAAATGAACACACCAGATCACAGGGGCATTAAGCTCCTACTCCTTGACTGTGACGGCGTCCTTACGGATGGCCGTCTTTACTTTTCTGCGGCAGGAGAAGAGCTAAAGGTCTTTGATGTGCAGGACGGCCACGGGATCGTTTCTTGGATCCGCGCGGGCCGTAAGATGGGCATCATCAGCGGACGAACATCTCCTATCGTCAACCGCCGAGCGGCAGAACTCGGGATCCAGTTCGTCAAACAAGGTGTTTCAGACAAACTCGCATCGGCACGTGAAATATGGGAAGAGACTGGACTCGCGCCGTCTGAAACCGCGTTCGTCGGGGATGATCTTCCTGACCTCGAACTCATGGAGACGTGCGCACTCGGAATTGCAGTTGCGAACGCTATTGCGCCGGTTATGGAGTTAGCCGATAGAGTGACAACGCGTATTGGGGGGCGAGGGGCGGTGCGCGAAGTAATCGACATGCTGATGGCCGAGCAGTAAATCCTTGTCTACTAACTTAAGGCTATGGCATAATCGGCATGATCGCGGGCGTAACTCAATGGTAGAGTGTCAGCTTCCCAAGCTGAAAGTTGCGAGTTCGATCCTCGTCGTCCGCTCCAAAAAAATCTTAGAGTTTGGCAACGTATCCTACATAACTGACGTCTAACTCAATCGTTCAAAATTGAACGGAGCCATATAAATAACGGCAACTCGGATTAAGGTAGAAGCATCTTATTCCAGCGTTCAGAAACGAACGAATATAAATTTCCACGGCGGTAAACCGGGTGCTCTTAACTACAGGCTAAGAGGCC
>JAQSDP010000236.1 GCA_029945985.1 bacterium
CCCGCTTTCGCGCCAACCTCTTCAACCAAAAGGGAGCGGTGGGAGCAGTATTTCGTGCGATCCCGTACGAGATCAAATCCTTCGAAGCTCTCGGTCTGCCGCCGGTCGTGCAGGATATGTGTAAAAAACCCCGCGGCCTCGTACTCGTGACTGGCCCGACGGGTTCGGGTAAATCGACGACGCTTGCGGCCATGATCGATAAGATCAATATCGAGCGGCACGACCACATTTTGTCGATCGAAGACCCGATCGAATTCCTTCACAACCACAAGAACTGTGTGGTCAATCAACGCGAGGTGGCGGCCGATACCCACTCGTTCGGTTCTGCACTTCGCACTGCCCTTCGTCAGGATCCTGACGTAGTGCTCGTCGGCGAAATGCGTGACCTTGAGACGATCGAGATGGCCCTGCGAATCGCAGAGACCGGCCACCTGACCTTCGCCACGCTTCACACGAACTCGGCGTACTCGACCATTAACCGTATCATCGACGTGTTTCCGTCAGCCCAGCAGGCACAGGTCCGCACCCAGCTCTCGCTCGTACTCGAAGGGATCATGTGTCAAGCGCTGGTGCCGAAGGCATCGGGCGACGGCCGTGCGATGGCTCTCGAGATCCTCGTGCCGAACCCCGCTATCCGAAACCTCATTCGCGAAGACAAGATCCACCAGATCTACTCGATGATGCAGACCGGGCAGGACAAGTTCGGGATGCAGACATTCAATCAGGCCCTCGCAACGCTGTATCACAAAAAGACCATAACCCTCGAAGCGGCAATGAACCGCACTTCCAACGCGGATGAGCTGAAAGAATTGATCGAACGCGGATCGGGTCTGAACGCGGGCTTTAGCGGCGGAACCCCCAGGCCGGGCGCACCTCCGGCGGGTGCCGGAAGCCCTTATGCCCAGGGACGTCCCGTCGGGACGCGTCCGCCCGCACGATAGAACTTGCAGAAGCCCGCACGACGAGTGAGGGCACAACCGGGCCTTCAAGCCCTGTCAAGAGGAGCTAGAGAACAGTAATGCCAACATACGCTTTCAAAGGTAGGAATCGCCTGAACGAACTAGTTTCCGGTGAGAGAGAGGCGGCCAGTCAGGACGAGCTTCGCACGCTGCTTCGCCGTGAACAGATCACCATGACGACGGCTTCCGAGAAGAACGTCGTCTCGATACCGAAACTTGGCCGCCGAAAGAAGGTCAAGGCCAAGGAACTTGCCGTATTCACACGTCAGTTCTCGGTGATGATCGACGCGGGTCTGCCGCTCGTTCAGTGTCTGGACATCCTTGCCGAACAACAGCAAAACACGTTCTTCAAAGACGTGCTTCGGCAGGTTCGCCAAAATGTCGAAGAAGGCGCGACGCTGTTCGCAGCTCTCGAAAAACATCCGAAAGTTTTCGACCCGCTTTACACCCACATGGTCGAGGCCGGCGAGACCGGCGGTGTGCTCGACCTGATTCTCCAGCGTCTCGCGACGTTGATCGAAAAGATCGTTAAGTTGAAGCGAAGCATCATCTCGGCATCGATCTACCCGGCAGCCGTCGTTCTGGTCGCTATCGGTGCCATCGCCGTGATCATGGTGGTGGTTATTCCTCAGTTCGAGCAGATCTTTATCGGCTTGCTCGGCGCGGGCGAATTGCTTCCGCTGCCCACGCGTATCGTAATGGGCATCAGTAATTTCCTCGCAGGCTGGGGCGGCCTAACCACGCTGGTATCCATAATCGGCCTCTCGGTGGGAACAAGTTATTACTACAAGACCGAAAAAGGCCGCTGGCAGATCGACACTTTGCTGCTGAAGCTGCCTATCTTCGGTCCGATTCTCCGCAAGATCGCGGTAGCGCGTTTCTCACGCATCCTTTCCACGCTGCTTTCATCAGGTGTGCCGATCCTGCAGTCGCTCGACATTACGGCGAAGACCGCAGGTAACGTTGTGATCGAGGACGCGATCCTCAAGGTTCGGGCCGGCGTCGAACGCGGTGAAAACTTTGTCGATCCATTGAAGGCGACAAAAGTATTCCCGCACATGGTCGGGCAGATGATCGGCGTCGGTGAACAGACCGGTGCTCTCGATGCGATGTTGGGCAAGATCGCGGACTTCTACGAAGAAGAGGTCGATACAGCCATCGCCGACTTGCTCTCGCTGATCGAGCCGGTACTTATTCTCTTCCTCGGTGTCACCATCGGCGGTATCGTGATCTCGATGTATCTTCCGCTCTTCACGCTCATCGGCAAACTCGCCGGCGGAGCAAAATAAGAGACCATCTCCTCCCACTTCCCAAGCAGAGCGGCTTCTTCGGAGGCCGCTTCTTTTTGCAGAGGCCCGCGCGTGAGCAAGGGCGTAACTATCAAGTTGGATGTTACGCGCTCGCTAGCGCGCGGGCCTCTGCATTTGAGCAGAAAGCATTCTCTCAACATACTTAGCGATCACGTCTGCCTCGAGATTCACGGGACCGCCGGGGGATAGGGATGAGAGATTTGTGAGTTCCCACGTCTTTGGGATGACCGCGATGTCGAAATGATCATCCGCGAGCGAGGCTACGGTGAGGGATATACCTTCGACCGCGACCGAGCCTTTGTAGACGAGATACTTTGCAAACTCTGGCGGGAAGCCGATCTGGACCGTCCAGAAATCGCCGTCCTGATGTGCAGAAAGAAACGTTCCGCGGCCGTCGACATGGCCTTGAACGATGTGGCCGCCGAGCCGCGTTATCGGCGTGACGGCGCGTTCAAGATTGACCGGCGAACCAGCCGCCAGCGAGCCTAGCGTCGATCGTTCCAACGTCTCACGCGATACGTCCGCCGCGAATGAGTCGCTATTGATATCTAACGCCGTCAGACACACGCCATTGACCGAGATCGAATCGCCGGCGTTCGTTCCATCCGTCACCAGACTCGCCGAGATCACGATCCGCGCATTGTCCCCGTCGAACTCGATCGCTCTCACGCTGCCCTTTTCTTCGATAATCCCAGTAAACATAGAAAAGTACGACAGACTTTCGAGTCTGTCGTGGTGTTACAGCGAGGAGTTCTCAACGGTAACGTAATTCAACAACGCATGCAGCTTGGAGTAATTACCCGGCTGGAAAGCCTGTCCTATCTAAAACCAGGGCTTCTTATTAACGATATAAGTCTGTACGAACTCTTCATCAGACTTCGTCAGGTAGATGATGCCCTCTATGATGCCGATTACCGTCGGGATAAATATCAGCGGAGCACCGATGCCGCAAGTAACCATCGCGATCACGATCGAGACAAGATATGTGCCGATCAGGATCACGCCTTCCTGATTGTACCCAAGCACGAACTTATGTATACCCAGTCCGCCGAGGACGATGCCGAGAATGCCGGCTAGGATCTTTTTGTCCGCTCCTGCAGGCTTGGCGCCGTACTGCGGCATCTGCTGCTGCATCGGCATGGGCGCTATGGGCAGTGCTGAACCGCACGTCATGCACGTAGTATTGAGGCCCGAGTTTTGAGCCGAACATCGCGGACAGGTTACGTATTGTGTGGCCATGGGTTCCTCGTTAAAAGTGCCCTAAGTATCGGCGAATTCAAGCTGTATGTCAAAAAAACCGACGGTGTTGTAAAATCTAGTTTTTAGATGTCACAAAACGCTCCATCCGAAACCTTACCGCCGAAATTGCGGCCCGCCGATGGTGGCGGAATTGATCCGTCATCGGTTGCAGACCTGGTTGAATGGTTCCTGAATTTTGACGAGCGAACGGCGCGAATGCGTCACGCTCACACCGAAGAATTGTTTCAATGGAAGCAGAAAGATGACGAGGCCAACGGGATCGGCACGTACCCATTCGAGAATGCCGAAGCGCGGTTTGCGATCGGTGTATTTCAGGCCTTGCAGGAAAACAATTCCGAACCTCTGCTGGGACTCTGGCTGAACGACGTCCTCGCCGCTCTGCATGAATCGCGTGAAACCAAACGCGAGATCACGGAGGCAAACGATCTTGACAAAGACATCGAAAAGTCCTCAATAGAAAAGGCGTCGCTGCTCACAACGAACAGCGAACGCCGTCTGTATCTAGCCAGCTCCTGGCTCGAAGCCCTCTGCACTGCCGAAGCTCGCGTCCTCGGCTGGATCTATCAGGAAATTTACGGCAAACCGTTCACGCCGGCTACTTAAAGACCTCGCACTGCTGCATATTGCCGAACTTCATCCCGACGGCAAATGCTCTTTGGCGTTGTTCCGCAGAGCCATGGGTGAATGATTCGGGCACGATGTAACCTTG
>JAQSDP010000237.1 GCA_029945985.1 bacterium
GGTGGCGGTTCCTGCCTGGGCTCCGCTCTTCTTCGCATAGTCAGTCACGTACCAACCCTCGCCCTTAAACGCAAAGCCCGAAAGCGACCACTGTTTCTCAAGCTCGCCTTCGCAATGTTCACAAACTTTCAACGGTTCTTCAGAAACAGATTGCCGCTTCTCGAAATGAGAACCGCACTTTTTGCATCTGTATTCGTAAATAGGCATAAAAAAAGATCAAGACACTTCATTTCTTAGCCCGGCTCGAATCCGCTAAAATCGTCTGGTCGAATTCAACCACGTACTATGAAACGTTTAATAACAATATCGTTCACCATTATCTTAGCAACGCTCTCCTTTTTTGCTCAATCGTCCAAACAGACGCCGGTCCGAACGGTCCGGGCGGTCGACCTGAATAAGTATTCCGGAACCTGGTATGAGATCGCGAAGTATCCGAACAAGTTCCAGAAAAACTGCGTCGGCAACACGACCGCGACATACACATTAAAGGGCGAGGGCAAGATCGAGGTGCTGAATCGATGCGTCCAAAAGGATGGTACGACCAAGGCAGCGACAGCCGCCGGCAAGGTGGATGACAAGCAGACGAATTCCAAGCTGAAGGTGCGGTTCGCCCCGGGCTTTACCTCGTTCCTGCCGTTCGTGTGGGCGGATTATTGGGTGATCGACCTTGCTGATGATTACAGCTACGCTGTGGTGGGCACGCCCGATCGGGATTATTTCTGGATCCTCGGCCGAACGCCGGAATTAAAAGAGGACGTCTATCAGAACATCCTGCGCCGTGCCGAAAAGCAGGGGTTTGTTCCAGGTAAGGTAGTAAAAACTCCGCAGGGAATTGAGACAGGGAAGGGTTCTGTATTGAGCCAAGATTAGAACGGAGTTATAAAGCAAAGCGGCGGCCGGGTAGATCCCGTTCCGCCGCTTTCTCAGTTACCAATTCGATGCCGTCGAGATCTCGACATCGCTTTCCCGTTCTGCCAGAAATCGCTCCGCGTCGATCGCCGCCATGCAGCCGGTGCCGGCCGCGGTGATCGCTTGGCGATAGTAGGAATCCTGAGCGTCGCCGCACGCGAAAACCCCTGCGACGTTCGTACGCATCGTCTTACCTTCGGTGATCAAATAGCCGACATCATCCATATCCAGCACGCCCTTGAAAAGATCCGTGTTCGGCTTGTGCCCGATCGCAATAAAGACGCCCTGCGTTTCAAATTCCGAAGCCTCGTTGGTTACACGATTCAGCAGCGATATCCTTTCGACTCCCGTCTCCTTCGTCCCGTGGATCGCCGTCACTTCCGTATTCCACAGTATGTCGATCTTCTCGTGATTCTTCACGCGGTCGGCCATTATCTTCGACGCGCGGAAATCGTCGCGGCGGTGGATCACCGTTACCTGCGACGCAAACTTCGTCAAAAACAAGGCCTCTTCCATCGCCGTATCTCCGCCGCCAACCACGACGATAGGCTTGCCCCGGAAGAAGAATCCGTCACATGTCGCACACGCTGAAACTCCGTTGCCGCCCAATCCTTCCGGCACCGGATCTTCGCCGGGAATCCCCAGCCACTTCGCCGAGGCCCCCGTCGAGATGATCAGGGTGTCAGCTTTTATGACCGTCGTGATCTCGCTCGAATCCTGACTCTCTTTGCCGTTGAGAGTAAACGGCCTCTGACCCAGATCGACGCTATCGATCCAGACATTGATGATCTCCGTGCCGAATCGCAACGCTTGTTCGCGAAACTCGTCCATCAGCACCGGGCCCATTATCCCGTTCTTGAATCCGGGATAATTCTCGACGTCGGTCGTAATGGTCAGCTGTCCGCCCGGCTGCGGCCCGTCTATCACCAGCGGATCTAACTGTGCGCGCGAGGCGTAAATTGCCGCCGTCAATCCCGCCGGGCCGGAGCCGAGTATTACGACTTTTTTATGAATTTCTTTTACTGACATAGGGGTCAGCGTTAAACAGTGACAAACACCTCAGATTGCTTAACGCATTTCCATATAGTATAACTTTCGCATCGCGGCGCAGTCGAACAGCGAGCCATAGCAGAGTGTTTAACTATCCTATTCTGATGTTTTAGCTAGAAATCCTCGCGCGACGCGTGCTAATATATGGGTGCTCGGGTTTCATCCATTTTAAAATATAATGCCTACGAGTTTGAAGCCTCAATTTGAGGAGAAACGCTTCGCCCTCCGAATGGCCTTGCGCTTGCCGATAGTAGTCTCGGGCCGTGCCGAGGACGGCTCAGCGTGGAGTGAACCCACCGAGACCGACGACATCTCGACACTGGGAGCGCTGTTTCAACTCAATCAGAAGATCGAACAGAGCGAGATACTCTACATCCGCTCGCACCGCCCCGACGGCGTGCCGGTCGAAGCAAAGGCAAAGGTAGTTCGAATGTCGGCAGGAAATTACGGCACTACCCGTGTCGGCGTTTCGATCCAGGAACCCAAAGACGCATGGCTCCGCCTCTTCGTAGCCTGGATCGCCGACGACAACGTAGACGAAGGCCACGAAGAGTAAATTGCCACTAGCTTTAGCTAGTGGACACCTGAAATTTCAGGACCGGCTTTAGCCGGAATATTAAGAACCATCCTCCAGGCTTTAGCCCAACTCTTCAGAAAGGGGCTAAAGCCCGTAATATTATTGAGAATCGCCTACCTCCAGCTAAAGCTGGAGACAATTTAAAGACTATTTTCCATGGCTGATTACCAAACCATCACACTCGAACGCCGCGGCAGCGTCGCGGTCATTACCATCAACCGGCCCGATAAACTCAACGCGTTGAATTCGCAGGTACACATCGAAGGCGTCGCAGTTCTCGACGAGCTTCGGAAAGATGATTCCGTCCGCGTCGTGATACTCACTGGAGCAGGCGAGAAAGCGTTCATCGCCGGAGCTGACATCAGCGAGTTCGCCGAGCACACGGCGATAACCCAGCGGAATTCATTTCAGGAGCGAACGCTCTTCAATACCATCGACACATTCCCGAAACCGATCATCGCGATGATCAACGGATTCTGTCTCGGCGGCGGCAACGAACTCGCGCTCGCCTGCGACATGCGGATCGGCAGCGAGACCGCGCGATTCTCGCAACCCGAGATCAACCTCGGCATCATCTGCGGCGGCGGCGGAACCCAGAGGCTCGCACGCCTGATCGGTGAAGGCCGCGCGATGGAGATGTGCCTCTCGGGCGATATGATCGACGCCCCGACCGCGCACAAGTTCGGACTGCTCAATCACGTTTTCCCGGCCGCTCAGCTCGAAGCCGAAACGCTTCGTATCGCCGCCAAGATCGCCGAGAAGGCGCCCATCGCACTTCAGCTGACCAAGGAAGCCGTCAAGTTCGCCGCCAAATCAAATCTCGACGAAGGCCTCCGCCGCGAAGTCGACCTCTTCGCCCTCTGCTTCTCCACCGAAGACAAACAAGAAGGCGTCGCCGCCTTCCTCGAAAAACGAAAACCCGTCTTCAAAGGCAAGTAAGCCAGTGGACAACTGAAAACCGAATATGGATAATATCCGTTCGGTCATCGAACTGTTAACTGTTCACTGATCCGGGGACGTAGCTCAGCTGGGAGAGCGCTGCAATGGCATTGCAGAGGTCAGGGGTTCGATCCCCCTCGTCTCCACCAATATTCTTATTCCTTACTGATTCAGGGCACCTATCGGTGCCCTATTTCTTTGCAACACCGATGGTGAGCGACTCTTGAATTCCTATTTCGAGCGCAAAAAAGGGAGGCCGACGCTTGATCGGCCTCCATTAGTCTTAAAGGTAAAACCCTAAAAGATGAATCTGAATCCGAACCTGATAGACCGGGGTCCCTGGAACCTGTTCGCCATTCCGTAATCCGAACGCGTACGGTTAAGGATCGTTGCCGTTCCATCCAGGTACGCTTCCGTTTGAGCAAGCAGTTCGCCGCGATTCCATGCGTTGATCAATGCCGGTCGGTCTACCGTCTGTGTGCGGGTGCAGGTGTTGTTTGGACCCGGGACGATCGGGCCGAGCGTTACGAACTGCGGATAGGCCGCCGCTACGGATACGTTACATGACGAGTTAAGCGCATTCGTAAATCCGATCTGGCCGTTGGTCAATACGTTCTGCACGGTTAGGTCGTTGGCCTGATTGAACAGGTTGAGGACGTTATCGTCGCCGACCAATGTGAACCGATTGTCGCGGCCGACTCGATATCGGTGCGTGATTCCCAGGTCGGTTTGCGAAAACATCTCGGTCC
>JAQSDP010000238.1 GCA_029945985.1 bacterium
TTGTTTGAATAGTATCCTACAATCATACCGGGCTAGTGTGCAAGGAAAGTTCACTAGAATACTAGTTGACACGGCGGATCTTTTCGTTTAAATTCCAGAGTCACGGGCAAGGCACCTAGTATACTAGTCATGGAAACTTCAATGATAAATTGTGAAAAACTACGAAAACACGCCGTAAGCGAGCGCTGGAGCGGTTCGGCGATCGCTCGAAAAACGGGGATTTCGTCTGCTGCCGTGAGTAAAATTCTCGGCGGCCAAGTCACTCCGAAAGCGGACAGTCTTAAAAAGATCTGCGATGCGATCGGACTGCCGATCCAAGAAGCATTTATTGAGAAGACGGCGACGTAGGAACACGCGACGAGCAGTATGGAAGAGATCGAAGAATTCTACAGATGTTTCGGGTGCGGCAAAGAGTTTCCGACCGAAGTCGACGCCCAGAAGTGTTGTGCCGTCGCACAGCACATTTGGCGATGCACCAAGTGCGGTAGGGAATTCGCGAGTGAAGAGAAGGCCCTGAAGCACCTACAGGACGTTAACCACGAACTTATGCAGTTTGGCGGGATGGTCGAAAGGCGATCGCTAAACGAATTGCGAGTAAGCCTTGGCCATTGTTGAGAGAAGGGAATGAGAGAGCCAGCGAAGCAATTTAACCCCGGAGCGCAGTTTGAAGCGCTGATGACCGAGATCGAGGCGGAGCTTATCGATACGCAATCGAAACTCGCACGGCTTGCATGGTTACGTGAAAAGATCGCCGCCGAACACGCGGCGCTTGCGGCGGCCGTCGACACGCTAGACGTTTACACCGAGGACGAGGCGGCCGCCCTTCTCAAGACCGATTCGCGAATGCTTGCCGATATGCGCCGCAGATTTAACTTACCGTTCTTCCGTGTCGGCCGTGAGGTCCGATACACCGGCGAGCATCTTCGTGAAGCAACCGCCCTACTTGAAGTGAATAAGAAGCCACGCAAGGCAATACCAACATCGCCCCTGAAACGAGCGGCATAGCTGAGACAGAAAGGAGAGTTTATGAATTTAGTGCAGGAAACATCGGTCGAACAGACGATCGACGCAGAGTTTGACCAGACCGCGCCGCACATCCACGTCGATGACTCTCATTGCCCGACGTGCCAGGCTGTCGCCGAATATCACGAACCGGCAGTCCTCGACCAACGGATCCGCGAGCTAGAAGAAGATCTTCGACAGCGTGATCTTCGGATCAAAGCGTTCGAACGGTTCACCGCGAGCTTGGCGGCTCACATCGATGGAATGCAGCGAGCTGTCGAACAGGCGATCTCACCGAGAACGGAGTATCCGCGAGCCGCATGATCGGAGTAATCATTATCAGCTTCCTATTAATCGGGATGTTCGTCGCATTAGGCATCGCTTTCGCGGACTATCTCGACACCCTCGACCGCGACCTTTGGTAATGGTTGGGAGGCCTGCTGACGGAATGAGGCGTTGTGGCAATGTCGACCTTGCGAATCATTAGCCGATGATGACCTCGGCATTATTCCGATGCAAAATCACCATTGAAATCTGGGCAAATGCGGAACCTCTCATCAAAGGTAATTAATTTCACCGCCCGACGAGGGACAGACATGGATAACGGCGCCAACATGATCGGCGCTAATCTCATTCTGCCACCTCTCGAAGACTTCACTTTCGACGACGTTTCGAACGCGCGTCTCTTCGCTTCTCGTTACCATTCGGCGTTTCGCTGGCAGGCAGACGCCGGCAAGTGGTTGGTTTGGGAAAACACCCATTGGAAAGCCGACAACACGGGATTCGTGATGCTGATCGCACAGGCGTTTGCCAAATCGCTGTACGATCTCGTACCGGAGATCGCTCGCAGCAAGGAAGAATTGCAGTCTGGTTTTCGACATGCCACGCGATCGAACAACGCCGCCGGGATTCGCGCCTTTCTTGAACTGTCCAAAAGTGAACTTACGGTCAATTCAGAAGATTTAGATCGCGATCACTATCTACTGAACACTCTTTCGGGGACGATCGATCTAAAAACCGGTGAATGCCGAAAACACGACCCAACCGACTACCTTACTAAACTCTGCCCTCATCGTTTCAATCCGGACGCGGACTGCTCAACTTGGCTGGAATTCCTAGAAACGATATTGCCGGACGAGTCAGTCAGAAATTACTTACGAAAGGCGATCGGATACTCGTTAACAGGTGTGGTGCGCGAGCGAGCGTTTTTCATCTGCTACGGTTTCGGGCGCAACGGCAAATCCGTTTTCATCGACACTATATCTAAGCTGCTCGGGGACTACGCCCGAAACACTACGGCGGACAGCCTGATGAAAAAACAAACGGGGTCAATTCCTAATGACGTCGCCCGTTTGAAAGGGGCTCGTTTCGTGACCACGGCCGAAACGGACGAGGGTAGGCAGCTGCACGAATCACTGATCAAATCCCTAACCGGTGGCGACAAGATCACTGCTCGGTATTTGTTTAACGAATATTTTGATTTTTATTTCGAAGGGAAACTTTGGCTTGCGACCAACCACAAACCGGTTATCAAAGATCAATCGAACGGTATGTGGGATCGAGTCAAGTTAATTCCTTTCTCGGTGACTATTCCGCCACAGCAAGCCATCGATAAAGACGAACTCGTTTCGCTTTTGCTCGGCGAGGCCGCGGGCCTGCTTGCCTGGGCGGTGGCGGGTTGCCTCGAATGGCAACGAGAGCGCAGATTGATCACTCCGGAAGCGATTGAGTTGGAAATCGCGAAATACAAATATGAGCAAGATTCGATCGCGCAGTTCCTCGAAGAGAAAACGGAACCAGGTGAGTATTTCCAGATCGAGAACGGGGAGCTATTCGAAGCTTATCGGGATTATTGCAAGCAGAACAACGAATACGAATTTACGCACAGAAGATTCAGTCAAAAGTTGGTCGAGAGAGGATTTACCCAAACCCGGCAATCTAAGCGTTATTGGAACGGGTTGAGAATCATTTAGGTAGACACCTCGGCCGACACTTAAACCCGTGGATCCAAAAGTTCAAGACGCTTCGACACTACGCATGCCGTCGCCCGTTATGGTCAGATTTCTAGGTATGCTTTTACGTCCTCAAAGAAGTGTCTAAGTGTCTTACCTGGCACTGAAAATTGAGAATAGCTGAAATGTATTATTCATTCGTGCTTAATCCCGTTTATTAGGACCTCAAGACCAATCGCCTTTGATATCGTCGGGCCTCAATCGAGGCCCGACAAACCGATCTCACCATCTGCTGCTCACATATCTCCAAGGATGCGAGCGGCGGGTAGTTCGCTACTTAACGTCGAACGTGACCGTATATAGGAATGTTCTATCTGTCCCAGCGTACAGGCTCAGCACGTACTTACCGGGCGTCAGCCCCTTAGTTTTCAAGTTGAAGATATAGCCCTGAATACCTGAGTCGTACCGGAAATTGTAGTCAGAGTTAGAATCCCCCGCGTCCGTGATGTCGTTCGAAGTGACGGAGCCGATCCTCCGTAAGCCACGAGCTGTGAGGGTCAACAATGCGGATGAGCCGTTTTGGCCCGCTTCGTCGATGATCTGCAATTTGACCGGTATTGTGCTACCAGATTTGAACGCCTTTCCGCGGTCGAACAGCAGCTTAACGCTCTTTCCAACGCGCGCGAGATAGAACGGGCTAAACGATGTGGTGGTGGCGCAAATCTTCCGATTTGGAAAGTTGTGCGACACGGTGCGATCTACCAAAACCTCCCCTTCCTTGTGAAGGACGCGAAGGTTCAGAAAGTCCGATTCGGCGTTAACAGATGGAATACTGAAGCAACTCGTCACGCTGCCAGAAAATGAAGCGGTGGTGCTTACCTCGAACGCGACGTCAGCGACAGCGAATCCACCAGGGATGTCCCCCGCGGTTGCCGGATCGATCGACGTGACGGACGTGGTGCCGCCCGCAGTTACGTTATCAAAAGTGAAATCCGTCTGCCCGACGACCGCGGTGGAATTGGGACCGATGGCGGTCTGGAAGGTGGAATTGATCAGCACGGAAAACTGATCTCGGTCGGTTGCCACGATATCCGGTTTGCCGTCGCCGTTGAAATCTCCCAAAGCGACCCAATCGAGCTGTGGGGAAGGCAAAGAAAAGGTCGCGGACGCGCCCGATCCAAAGGCGCCGGTGCCATCACCCGTCAGGATCGCGACGCTTTCTCCATAAATTGAAATCAGGTCAAGTTTGCTATCGCCGTTAATG
>JAQSDP010000239.1 GCA_029945985.1 bacterium
GCGACGCGACGGGTTATCCTTCAGCAGTTCTTGATCGAAGCCATCACACTGACCGGAGCGGGCGGATTGATCGGAATAGCGGTCGGACTTCTCCTGGCGTTTGCCGTCAGACAGATCGTCAGCTTTCCGGCTGCGGTGCCGTTTTGGGCGATCGTAGCCGGGTTTGGAGCGTCGGTCATTGTGGGCCTTATAGCCGGGTTCTACCCCGCCCTGCAGGCGGCAAGGCTCGATCCGGTCGAGGCGATGCGTCGAACCTAGAAACATTTTCTGATCGGTTCCTTCGTGTCTTCATGTTTGGTGTCCAGGTCATACGAATTCCCGAACAGAGTACTGAGACAAGTTTCATAATTACATCTCGATCTTCAGCTTACTTACCCTGCCAAAGTGGACGGCCTGGCTAGCCTCTCTTGGCTGACGGCTCGGGTGACATTGTAGGCATATGGGAAGAACGATCCACTCCATTAAACCCGTCGCCGCCATTCTCCTCATTCTGTATGACCCCGTCGAGCGTCATGAAATCGCATGCAGATATTTTTCTCATTTTGTTCCCTTGCTTTCAAACCCAAATCGGATCGCCGAGTCGAGAGTGTGAAGGTGTATATCCCCGAGCCTTTTAAACCTAATGCAATAGCCGGTGACGCTCGCCTTTCCGAGATCTTTTCCAAATGTATCGGCCAGAAACTTCTTGTCTTCGATCCCTAGTATGTAGACAGAAATTCCGGCCGTATTGGCGCTCAGGCCGATCTGATAGAACTCTTTATTGGAACCGTCGGCGTAGGTTATCGTTCGAGAACCGTAACCGATATTCGGATTGGAAACCGTTTTGCCCGCGGCATTCTTGCCGTTTAGAAACCACAGCTTGCACGAAGGATTTACCTTCAGGATGCTGTTGTGCAGATCCTGCATCTCGATGCGTTTCGCCTCGAGATGCGAGGCAATGTAGGTTTGTATCTCGTCTTTAACGCCCATCTAATTGCTCCTGCATTTCGGCGAGCAGATCCTTGAGCTGGCCCAGCGTCATCGTGAAGCCTTCCTTAAAGCCCATTGCCATCAGTGCCTCCATCCGTTCGAGCGACTCGTTATAGATACTCACCGTAACGGTCGTCCGGCCGTCCTGCTCCGTGAACGTCAGGTCCCAATCGGAGCCGGGCAGCTCGGGATTTTCGTTTTCGTCGGCGAAGGCGTTCAGCAGCTTGAAGTTGGTTTTTGGCGTGATCGAGGTGTACTTCTGGACGGACCATTTTTCCATGCCGTCGGGGCTCACCATCGCGTAGAATCTGCGTCCGCCTTCTTTGAACTCCATTGCCTTAGTCTTCGACGCCCACGGTTTCGGAGCCCACCACTGGTCGAGAAGCTCGGGCTTTGTATATGCGTCCCAGACCAGATCGCGCCCGGCGTCAAACTCGGCCGTGACCACAACTGTTTTTGTTTCTTAGTTAACTATGAAGTCCATATTATTTCTCCTTCTGTTTCTTCATCACCTCAAGCACTTCGCCGAGCTGCTCGTATCGCGCTTCCCAGATCTGCCTGTACTGCTCTAGCCATTCATCGATCTCTTTCATTTTTTCGATCTCCAGCGAGTAGAAGATCTCGCGCCCCTTTTGCTCCTGCGCAACAAGCTGACACTCCGCGAGGATCCGCAAATGTTTCGAAACGGCCTGCCGTGAAGTATCGAAATGCTCCGCGATCGCGTTAGGCGTCATTGCCTGCAATGCGACCAAGGCAATGATCGCCCGCCTAGTCGGATCTGCAATGGCTTGGAAAATGTCTCTTCGCATCTGAATATGAAACCGATCAGTTGCAAGTATATGCGCAACTATTCGGTTTCGCAACTATTTTCTTTAAAATTCTTAATGGGTCTCGGACAGGAGCGATTCCCAATCCTTCTTGAGCAGCAACTCTTCGATCCGGTAGGCGTGGAGCATCTCGTGGTTCAGCAGATGGCGGAACATTATGAAAACCGAATAATGATCGAACGCCTCGTGCACGGCGGTCTTTTGCCATTCCTCTGGCGTGAGCTCTCTTAACAGTTCGACTAGCGAGGCCCGCTCGCGTACATATCGGTCGAGGCTTTCGTCGAGACCGATATCGAGCATCGCACCGGCTTCGTCCTCGGGAGAATTTTCTATCGTCTTAATGAACGGTTCCGGCGTGGACAAGATCAGCTCGAGCCGAGCGCGAAACGAAGCATCCGACTGCGACAGATGAATGGCGTGCTCGTAAGCCGACCATTTCTCCGGGCTCGGGCGACGCTTGAGGAAGCGCGGCGGAACCTCGCGAATGAGAGGAATGATAACGCCGGGCGCCGTCTCTAACGCGGAGATCAAGATTGCTGTATTGCTCATAAATCTTGTCGACAATCTTCGGTTCGATGAGTTGAATGGGACTGGTCACTCTTTTTCGGCCGGCAGAAGGCCAAGCTGCTTCATCGCTGTGGACCAATCGTAGAACTCCTTATAACGGTGAATCTTTCCTTTACGGATTTCGACGATGCTCACACCTCGCACAGAAAAATTCTTCCCTGTTTTATGAATACCCTTATCCGTGCCGCTCCAGATCCATTCCACAAATCCGCTTCCGTCGTGAAAGGAACTACTTACGACTTCCATCTTAAAATTTTCGAAAACCACGAAGGCACCTGCAGCCCATTCGCGCACTTCGGTCCGTCCGCGGCTGATGTGGTCGGCGGTCACGTCCTCATACACAGCGTCCTCGCTAAAGACGGCCGCAACCTTGTTTGCATCGCGGGAATTCCATCCTGCGAACATCTGCTCAATGATTCTTTTGTCACTTCCTGCTTGCTTGGCAGCTTGAGTAGATGAATTCTGGGCGTTGCCATTAATGGTCAAAAGCAATGGGATGCAGATCGATACTGCAAGAGCATAGAATCTGTTCATAACTTTTCCTGTCCTGTCCCTTAACCACGTCTCGCGGCTTCAATGGCTTCTATTTTCTATTCAACCGCCGATGTGTGGTGGGAAACAATCTGCCATTGGCCAGACCAGCCTATCCAAGTCGTGGTATAGCGCTTCGTAACATCGAATGGTTTGCCGGCGTTGGTGCCGACGTAGCGTATCATCCCGGTTTCGACGGCGGTGTAATTATCCACTAACCGCACCTTTTGGTCGAGTAACACGGCGGATTCCAGCTTGACCTGATTGGTTCTGTAACCTTCTAGTTCTTGAGTTTTGGTCGAAATCTTTCCGTTGTGACTCGTGTAGATATAGCCGTCGGCGAGCACCCTGCGGAGCGCGGCAATATCACCCTTCTTTTCGAGCTCCGTATAGCTGAGACCGCTTTTCAGGCGCTTCACCAGATCATTGTATTCACGGCGGGCTTTGAGCACCTGTTGCTCCATCAGCTTGTCGTCGTCGTTAGGTTGTTCCGTGTCCTGTTCAGCAATGACCATCCAGCGACCTCGCCGCTTTTCAAAGGCCACCATATGACGTCCGCGAGTTGTTTGGGGCTCTGAATCGGGAGCGTCAATTGGTACGGTTCTGGACATGTAATCGTTGGTTACGACCGCCATGTCGCCCACGACGCGCGCCTTGATGTTGTCATGCACGAGAGAAACCATGCGGGAGCTTGGTTTCTCCTTCACCCGCCTGAAGAATGCCAGCACACGGGCGCGATCTGCAGCGCGACCGTTTGCACCCGTGTAAACGTAATCCTCCGCCAACACGGCCTTTAGGAAGGCAATATTTCTTTCGGCTACGGCTTTGTCATATTGAATCATGAAGCCGCGCACCTCCGCTTCGGCTTCGTGGTTTTGGGCAACGGCAGCGAAGCACGAAACAATGGCAAGAGCGCCCGCAGCGATCAGTTTTTTCATATCAGTGGTCGATTCGATGAACCCGTCGCAACCTTTTCGACGCGGTTATAAACCGTATCCCTTTCCACCGCTTCAAACCCTGCACGCTCAATCATTTCGATGATCTCTTGTTTGGTCATTTTTACTTCGCCTTCGGCTGCGTAGGCGTGGGTTAGTTCGCCGCCGTCGGTGATGGTGCCGTCGAGGTCGTTGGCGCCGAAGTGGAGGGCGGTCTGGGCGGTTGCTTTGCCGAGCATGACCCAGTAGGCCTTGATGTGGTCGAAGTTGTCCAGCATCAGGCGGGAGACGGCGATGGTCTTGAGATTGTCGATCGCGTCGGGACCGGGTAGAGACGAGAGTGCGGTGCCCGGCGGATAGAACGCGAGTGGGATGAAGCACTGGAAT
>JAQSDP010000240.1 GCA_029945985.1 bacterium
TCTTCCGGCAGCGGTTTGATGAAACTGCCTTCGACGTCAGGCTCGCGATTCTTGAAGGGTAATTGATAGATTGCAAACGGATGGTCCCTAACAGCGAGCCGGCGATAACATAATTGAAACTTTCCTTGCGAATTTTCGAATAAATACTTTCGACACCCTTTTTCGCGAGGAAATATGAATAAAGTTCTTTCCCGGCTTACCGGAGCGTTCGCCATAGCGGTGTTTTCGATCGCAAGCGTCGCTGCCCAGCCTAAGACCGCGGGCATTAACGTCCCGGTGACGTATTACAAGCTTCCGAACGGCCTGAAGGTCGTCCTTTCGCCCGACGGTAGCGCTCCTCTGGCGGCAGTTGCCGTTTATTACAACATCGGCTTTCGAATCGAGCCTCGAAACCGTACGGGGTTCGCCCATCTGTTCGAACATCTGATGTTTCAGGGTTCGAAGAACCTCGGCAAGATGGAGTACATCAAGCTCGTCGAAAGCAACGGGGGGGTCCTGAACGGCTCAACCCGGTTCGACTTCACCAACTATTTCGCAGTTGTTCCGTCACACAAGCTCGAAACCCTTCTCTGGGCGGAAGCCGACCGGATGCGTGGGCTCGACATTACGCAGGAGAATCTGAAGAATCAGCAGGGCGTTGTCGGCAACGAGGTGAAGGTCAACGTGCTCAACCAGCCGTACGGCACTTTCCCGTGGATCGATATGCCGATGACGGCGTTCACCAATTGGTATAACTCGCACAATTTCTACGGCGATCTCAAGGACATCGAAGCGGCAACGCTCGATGATTCGAAGGACTTCTTCAATAAATGGTACTCGCCCAAAAACGCGGTGCTCGTCGTTACGGGCGATTTTGAAGAGAAGGACGCGAAAGCCTGGGTAGACAAGTACTTCGCGAAACTCTCCGCAGCAGCTCCGGACCCGCTTCCCGATATCACCGAGCCCCGTCAAACGGAGGAACGCTCGATGACCCGGACCGACAAGCTCGCGAAAAAGCCCGCGGTCGGATTCGGCTGGCAAATGCCGAAACGCGGCACGCCAGAGTATTACGCGATGGGATTGATCGACCAGATCATGCTCCAGGGTGAGGACAGCCTGCTGTATCAGGAACTCGTTAAAAAGAAGGCGTATACGAGCGGAGTTGGCGGCGGGATCAACGCGTATCTCGGGAGTATGTTCAATTACAACGGGCCGATGCTCTTTTCTGCAGACCTGATCCACGATGAGAAGTTCAGCCCAAAAGAGATTCTCGCGTCAGTCGATACAGTTGTCGAAGGGCTGCAGAACAAGCCGGTTGAGCAGGCGACGATCGACCGGGCTATAGTGAAGCTTCGGTCGGGCCTCTACGATACGATGCAGCAATTCGGCGGTGTTGGCCGTGCCGATCTGTTAGCCTGCTTCGCTCTCTTCGACGACAAACCAGAGAATATCAATCAGATCGAGGCGAACTTCCGCAAAGTAACGCCGGCATTGATACAGGCGACGGCCAAGGAATACCTCCGCAAGACGAATCGAACGATCGTGATGATCAACGTAGAAACGGCAGCCGCCGAGGGAGGCGTGCAATAGTGAATAACGAACAACGAATAGTGAATAGTGTTTTCTCGCGTTTTGTGGGTCTCGCGGTGATCATTTCTCTAACGGCGATCGCATCCTTCGCTCAGAAGGAAACGCCGCCAGCGGGCGGACAGCCGAAGCCCTTCGTATTCCCGGCTACGGAAGATTACACGCTTCCTAATGGTATGAAGGTGACGCTGGTTCAGTACGGATCGGTCCCGAAGGTTGCTGTGCAGGCTGTCGTTTACACGGGCACCAAGGACGACGCGAAGGGCAAGAAAGCCGTCTCCGAAATAACCGGTTCGATGCTGAAAGAAGGCAGCAAGACCCGCACTGCCGAACAGATCGCTCTGGATACTGCAAAGATGGGTGGCAGCCTGAACGTTGGCGTCGGCACGGACAGCACTAACGTCAGCGGCGAAGTGCTGAGCGAATTCGACGCTCAGTTTATTAACCTGCTCGCGGATGTGGTGCTAAACCCCAACTTTCGCCAGGAGGACCTTGACCGGCTAAAAGCCAACAAACTCCGTCAGCTTGCCGTCGCGCGGACACAGGCGGGCACCATCGCCTGGGAGAAGTTTCGTGAGATCGTGTACGCCGGACATCCGTACGAACAGATAAACCCGCGTGACGAAGAGGTCAACGGCTACACGCTGGATGACGTTGGTAAGTTCTATGCGGCTAATTACGGGGCCGCGAAAACGCACCTTTATGTTGTCGGTAAGTTCGACCCGGCCGGGGTGAAATCAGCTATCGCTAAGTCTTTTGCTGGCTATGCGAAGGGCACGCCTTCAACGCGCAACATTCCCACGGTCGCCGGCAAACGCTCGCTCACGACAATAAATCGAGCCGACGCGCCGCAGTCCACCATCTATCTGGGGATGCCTTCGCCTTCCGCAACCGACCCCGACTATGTGAAGTTTGTCGTTATGGACTCGCTGCTTGGCGGGTCCTTTGGCTCTCGAATAACATCCAACATTCGCGAGAACAAGGGTTACACCTACTCGCCCGGCAGCTTCATCTGGAGCCGATACAAGACCGGCTATTGGATAGAATCCGCCGACGTTACGACGGAGCATACTGGCAACTCGATCAAAGAGATCCTCTTCGAGATCAACCGCATGCGGACCGAACCTGTTGCAGCCGCCGAACTGCAGGGCATCAAGAACTACATGGCAGGGCTTTATGTGCTTCAGAATTCGACGCGTTTCGGCGTGATCGGGCAGCTCGAGAACATGAACTATCACGGCCTCGACAAGTCCTCGATCGATAACTACGTCAAAAACGTTCTAGCGGTCACGTCCGCCGATATTCAGGCCATGGCTAAAAAATACCTGGCCGAGGACAGAATGACGATCGTCGTGGTCGGCGATCTCGCAAAGGTGAACGAGCAGTTGAAGCCTTACGAGGTTCAATAGTTGAAGTCTTCAAAGAGGAATAGCCAGGGCTAACGCTCCTGGCTATTTTTTCTGATATCACCGCGGCATTTCCCATCAGCTACAACTTGAAGCCGCCGCGGGTGAGCATGGTTTCGAAGCCGGTTTTGTCGACGGCTTTGATGTAAGCGTCACGGGGTTCGACGAGGCCGTTCTTGACGTGTTCGAAGAGGGATTCATTGAGCATGACCATACCGTGATTTTTACCGGTCTGCATCGCGGACGGGATCTGGAAGGTCTTCCCTTCGCGAATGAGGTTGCTGATCGCAGGAGTGACGATGAGTACTTCGAGAGCGGCGACGCGGCCGCCGCCTTTCTTGGGTAGCAGCGTCTGCGCGATGACACCCTTTAACGATTCCGAAAGCATCACGCGGATCTGCTGTTGGCGGTCGGCGGGAAACTGGTCGATGATGCGGTCGACGGTGGATGGAGCGGTCGTCGTGTGGAGCGTGCCGAACACAAGGTGGCCTGTCTCGGCAGTCTCAATAGCGATCGAGATCGTTTCAAGGTCACGCATTTCGCCGACTAGCAGGATGTCCGGATCTTCGCGAAGTGCGGCACGAAGTGCGTCTTTGAACGAATCGGTGTGGTTGTGTACCTCGCGCTGATTCACGAGGCACTGCTGATTGTCATGGACGAATTCGATCGGGTCCTCGATAGTGATGATGTGGTCTTCGCGGTTCTTGTTGATCGAATCGACCATCGCGCAAAGCGTCGTCGATTTACCCGACCCGGTCGGTCCGGTGACGACGACCAATCCCTTCGATAGCGAACACAGATCCATTATTGCCTTCGACAATCCAAGCTGTTCGGCGGTAAGGATCTTGGTCGGGATGATGCGGAAAACGCCGCCCATTCCCTTCCGGTCCATAAAGATGTTGCACCGAAAACGCGCCAGGCCGGGGATCTCGTATGCAAAATCGGAATCGTTTCGCTGCGCAAATTCTTCGATGTTCCTTTCCTGCATTATAGACCGCAACAGCTCGCTCATTATCTCGGGCGACATTACGTCCTCGCTGCATTCGAGCCGCTGCATCTTGCCGTCTTTACGGATCATCGGCGGAACGCTGACGGAAAGATGAAGATCGGAAGCCCCGACCTCCGCCATCCGGTGAAACAGAGCGTCCATACGCGCAGCCATTATAGAATTCTTCTGTCGGCGATCAGCATAGGCTCGGCGGTCGGCATCGGGTGAGGTGGGCGTCAATACCTCGGCAGCCGG
>JAQSDP010000241.1 GCA_029945985.1 bacterium
ATCATTCTATCAGCCTATCGTTAAGAAGCACGTCGGAGAAAAGATCGACCGGAGCATACCCGAAGAAGTTCGCACTGAGGTTCACTGCAACCGCTGCGGCGGGCATCTCGGACACATATTTGACGACGGCCCGGCACCCACCGGACTTCGATACTGCATAAACTCAGTTTCGCTGAGATTTCGCCCCGCTACATGAGTTCTTGGCTTGTTCCCCTTTTAAGGACGGTCGCGGTCGACCGTCCATTTTTTGCGTCCCGCTGTGCTAGAATCCCACTTTATGACAGGCAATGAGATCAGGGAGACCTTCTTAAAATACTTCGAGCGCAATGACCATAAGGTCGTCCATTCGTCGCCGCTGCTGCCGGCAAATGATCCGACACTGCTTTTCACCAATGCGGGGATGAATCAGTTCAAGGATGTGTTTCTCGGAATTGAGCAGCGCGATTATAAACGCGCAGTATCGTCGCAAAAATGTCTTCGAGCCGGGGGCAAACACAACGATCTTGACGAGGTCGGCAAGACCGCACGCCACCATACTTTTTTCGAAATGCTCGGCAATTTCTCTTTTGGAGATTACTTCAAAGAGGACGCGATAAAGTATGCCTGGGATCTGCTCGTGAACGAGTTCATGCTGGATCCGGAACGTCTTTGGTTTACGGTTTTCGAAGGTGATGATGAGGTTGGTCCGGACGACGAAGCACGGGCGCTTTGGCAGAAGGTTGGAGCAAGACCGGAGAGGATCCTCGGATTCGGTCGGAAGGATAATTTCTGGCAGATGGGAGATACCGGACCCTGCGGACCATGTTCCGAGATCTTCCATTACATGGGCGACGCTCCGTTAGACGCGGCAAAGAATTCAGCACATTGGGTGAACGGACCCGGCGACACGACAATCGAGATCTGGAATCTCGTCTTCATGCAGTTCAATCGCACCCAGAACGACGACGGAACATTTGTACTGACGCCGCTACCGGCCCCATCAGTAGACACGGGTATGGGCCTGGAACGCATGACTGCCGTAATGCAGCACGTGCCCACTAATTACGACACCGATATTGTCCGGCCCTTGGTTGAGTTTGCGGCATTTCTCTCGAAGTAATGCCGGAGGTTGACGCGATAGTGTTGGGTCAGCTGGTGGTCAAAACTTAAACTCTCAGCACCAACTTTCGACAGCTTACGCTGCAAAACAGCTTCCGGAAACAGTAAGAAAGATCAGGGAATGATAAAGGGCTAACCCGAAACTCTGGTGTCTAAAAACATCTCAGTCTTAGTGATCGAGAATCAGCCTCTGACGCGGATCGGCATAAGGTCGGTCGTCGACGGAGAGCCAGGAATGGCGATCGCCGGTGAAACGGACAATGCAGCGGATGGCTTCGCTGAGTTCAATAGGCTGCGACCGGACGTGACGATCCTTGGGCTTCGATTTCCCGATTCCTGTTCGATCGATGACCTCGACAACTATTCCATTGCGCATCCAACGGCGAAGATCATTGTCCTTGCAGAACACGCGGGAGACGCCGAGATATCGCGAGCTCTCAAGCACGGTGCAGCGGGTTACATCTGCAAAGATGTGTCGCCCGACGAACTGCTTCAAGCAATCCGCGACGTCGCCGCCGGACGAAAGTACATCCCCGCCGACATCGCGCAGATCCTAAGTGAGAGCATCGGAAAAGAACAACTTACACCCACCGAAGAAATTGTTTTACGCATGATAGTCGGTGGAATGTCGAACAAAGAGATCGCGTTCGCCCTCGATGTTTCTGAGAACACAGTCAAGTCACACAACCAGAACATTTTCGGCAAGATCGGCGTTTCGGATCGCACTTCAGCTGCAACGACAGCGATCAAACGCGGGCTCGTACGGGTAGATCTATAAAGACTTATGAGCTTCATCGCGGACAAAGACTATTCGGCTCTGGTAGCTTACTCAGAGCAGATGACCTCTGACGAGAGCAGTGTATTGAAGGAACTGCGGGAGCATTGCGAAGAGCATTACGAAGATAAGTCGATGCTGTCGGGCTTCTACCAGGGACGCCTGCTCGCGATGATCTCGCGAATGGTGCGGCCAACGTATGTACTTGAGATCGGCACATATCTCGGCTATTCGACGATCTGTTTGGCGGAGGGATTGGCTCCGGGCGGGATGGTCTATTCGATCGACAACAACAGCGAGACGAACGCAGTCGCGCAATCGTTCATCGACAAAGCCGTCGTCGGGGACAAGATCACGCTGCGGCAAGGCAATGCGATCTTCGTGCTGCCCCACCTTGCCGGCCCGTTCGACATCGTCTTCATCGACGCCGATAAGCCGAACTACTCAAACTACTACAACCTCATCATCGACAAGGTCGGCCCCGGCGGCTTCATCATCGCCGACAACGTCCTCTGGAGCGGCCGCGTGCTCGACGAAGAGAAGGACGAGAATGCCCGACGCTTGCACGAGTTCAATGAAATGGTTCAGGCGGATGAGCGTGTATCGAATATCCTACTGCCGGTGAGAGATGGGTTGATAGTGGTATGTAAACAATAGTAATTACCTATGCCGCATGAAAGCATTTTTCAATTTGTTTACCTCGATTCGACCGGATTCAGCGCTTACGAACTCGCTGACGACGAGAAGGAATGGTTGATAAGTGAGGACAAACGGCCGGAGTTTTGGTTGCAGCGACGACCGATGATCGGCAAGTTCGACGGCTACGTTCGCCGTACTGACCTGCCATCGGATATTGAGATCTTACCGCCGCGTAGTAACCATAGCGACCGTTCTCATCCACTACCGTTTGTCTAACCCGAAAGTACTAGAACCTGACCACCGCAATTGATGGTTTCATTCTCCGGATGAATCGATAAACTCTTTGTAATAACTTTGGTCTTCATCGATTTTGCGTGGAAATTCCTTTCGCAAAGTCGAAGAGGACGCAACGAGAACGAGGAGGAATTGAGATGACTGCTGTATCAGAAAAAGCTAAACAGCTGAGGTCGGTCGGGAGGATCGTGGCCCCGCCGCCGGTGCATTGGGTGGGCGACGGATTCCGGGTTCACGGATTTTTGCCGCACGGGCCGCTGAATGTGGAGCGGATGAGTCCGTTCTTTCTGCTGGATTACAACGCAAAGTACAACTTTCCGCCGAGTACGAATCTGCTTGGCGTTGGGCCGCATCCGCACCGCGGGTTCGAGACGGTGACGATCGCGTATCGCGGCAAGGTGGCTCATCACGACAGCCGCGGCGGCGGAGGCGCGATCGGCGAGGGCGACGTGCAGTGGATGACCGCGGGGAGCGGCCTGCTGCACAAGGAGTATCACGAGGAACAGTTCAACCGGGAGGGCGGCGAATTTCAGATGGTGCAGCTCTGGGTGAACCTGCCCGCGAAGGACAAGATGACCGAGCCAAAATATCAGGCGATCACGAACGCCGAGATGGGCCGGTTCGAATTGCCGGAAGGCGGATACGTCGAGGTGATCGCGGGTGAATATGAGGATGTAAAAGGCCCAGCTAGTACATTCTCGCCCGTGCACCTTTATAACCTGAAGCCGAAGGCCGGAACATCGCTGACGCTCTCGTTCCCGTCGCATTACACGACCGCGATCCTTGCAATCGAAGGCTCGGCAACGCTCAACGGCGAAAAAAAATTGCTTACCAATAATCTGGTAGTGTTCGAAAACGACGGCGAGGAGTTCACGGTTACGGCTGACGAGGATTCGGTTCTCCTCCTGATGGCCGGCGAACCGCTCAATCAGCCGATAGCGCAATACGGACCGTTCCTGATGAACACTAACGCCGAGATCGCCCAGGCGATAGACGATTTCAATCAGGGCAAGTTCGGGTATTTAGCGGATTAGGAATCGCAGAGGCCCGCGCGTTAGCGTGGCGTAACTATCGAGATGGGAAGTTACGCCCTTGTTAAGGTACGGCTTCTTCATCTGGATTCAATACCTATTGAGATACATCGCGAATCCCTTTTTCGCGTATCAGTATAGAGCTATGAGATTCGCACGATGGACATTTCTGATTGCGGGTATTTACGGGCTGCTGGCGCTGGTGCCGATGTACTTCATGGAATCGCAGATAGGTGTCGACACGCCTCCCGCGATAACCCATCCCGAATACTTCTATGGATTCGTCGGCGTTGCGATCGCATTCCAACTTGTCTTTCTTACGATCTCAACGGATCCGGCGAAGTATCGGCCACTCATGGTCGCGGCAATGGTCGAAA
>JAQSDP010000242.1 GCA_029945985.1 bacterium
GTCGCCCGCAGCCGAACTCAATGTTCGATTCTGAGCGAGGGTAGGCGAGGCAGAGATCATCGCCAGCACTGCAAACCCGACAAATCTAACCAGCCGTCTTTTCATGTTGTCTCCTTGGGAGCGTTTCCTTGATAGTAAAGATTTCTTGGAAAAACCGCAATAACTATCGTCCGACTCGCTACGTCGTAGACGCCTTCATACGGATAAAAATCGGAACAACCTTTTAAGGGGCTCCGTAATCCTAATTTTGGCGATAATACGACCGTTGGTACGCCGTCATCGCTACTTAGAAATGGCAACTTTCAACGACCCAGACATATGTTTCGCACCTCTTGAAGTGATCGAGCGCATGCTGGGGATCCGGGAGGAGCTCGGATTCAGCCAGACATTGTACATACCTCAAACAGAACAGTTAACCGACTTCCTCGATTCCTACGGATTCGATATCTACGCCTTTTCAATAGAAAATGAGGATATCAACTTCGGTGATTACCGTTCACCGGTCGTACCGGGCGGCGACATTCATCATCTATCGGTCGTAGCACATTAAACAAATTCACAATCAACTAAAGCTGGCAGACGGCACTGCGGGGGACCAAGAGGCCTTGCATATTTTTATTTTATGCGGATTTGACGATAAACAGGGTTCCGTCATCGTCGAGGAACTTCCGGCCTGTAAAATCCGCGACATCCTTGCGGATGTGGTCGATCATCTTTTTGGCTGGCAAATCTAGGCCGGCATGAACTATCTTCGCTAAGCGTTGTTCGCCGTATTCCTCGCCTGCTTCATCAGACGCCTCCGTAATGCCATCGGTATAGATCACCATTGTCTGGCCTGGCTCGAAAAGAATGAAATGCTGGTGGTATCGCGCGTCGTAGAACATTCCCAACGGTGTGTCGCCATATTCGATGTATCTGTAGCTACCATCTGCCGACATCAATAGCGGTGGATTATGGCCTGCATTCGAAAACACGAGCGTACGGTTCGTTTCGTCGAGAATCCCGTAAATGGCCGTGATGAACTGATGGTCTTCAACAGAGTCCCAGAGAAGGTTGTTCACCTTTGACATAGCGATGTGAGGAGCATAGCCCACCTGTACACTCGCGCGAAGCGATGCTCTTAGGAATGACATCAGTAAAGCCGCCGGAATTCCTTTGCCAACGGCATCCGCAACCACGATTCCTATCTGATCATCGAAGATCTTTACCCAGTCGTAGTAATCGCCCGAGACTTCTTCGGTCGGGAAAACATATGCGCTGATGTCGAAGCCTTTCAGCTCAGGATCTCTGTCGGGCAGCAGTTCGAGTTGTACTTGTCGGGCGATCTCGAGTTGGGCCTCGATCCGTTTCTTCTCGACCATGTGCTCGTGCAGCTGTACCTTTTCGATAATGATCGCAACATGAGAGGCTAACAGGCCCAGAATAGCTAGATCGTCTTCGTCGTATTCAGCCAGGTGGTCGCTCTCAAGGTCGAATACGCCGATAACCCGTTCATTGGAAATTATGGGCGCCACTACTTCGGAACGGGTTCGGCTACGCGCTTCAAAATAGCGGGAGTCAAGGCTGACGTCCTCGCAGATTATTGGCTTACCGGTTTGGGCAACAGTTCCCAGAAACCCTTCTCCCATCCTCAGTCGTGGCTCTACCAAGCGGAAGCTGATGTCGTAACCGCGGATCACCTTTGACTCGAAAATATACGGGTCTTTGCTGTCCGCTCCGAGTTCGATGAGATATATCCCTGCGGCATCATATGGAAGCAGGGACCCGAGCGTGTCCATCACCAGATTTAGAACCTCATCCAGATCGAGGGAACGGCTGATCGTGTTCGTAATGTCTAGGAGCAAGCGCAGCTTATCTTCCGTAGACAGTGCACGGTCAGGACGAGATGGTTTGTTTTCTGTATCGTTCATTCAGGCGTGCTCGCAGAAGGTCCGGAGAACACATTCTCTTTATAACTACTCCAAAGCCGCGAGATCTTCAGCCTGTACTCTACTAATGCTCGGCTCACATTGAAATGTCTTGCGATTTCGGCCACCGTCCTTCCGTCTAAGACCAGCCTCTTGATCGCGGTGAAAGGAAGCAACGCGGCCGCGCCTGTCCCGTAGGCTTCTTCTTCGATCTCCGCATTATAGTCGCGAGCGATCGTCTTCCCTTCCTTGTTAGTGTTACTGATGGCCAAACGGCTGGGCTTGTGGCCTAGGAAAACGTGGCAAATCTCTTCCATCAGTGTAGCATTGTGTCTGTTCCTGCCATGTGTCGGATTCAAGATTATCAGACGGCTGCCATCCGAGAGTTTTGCCGATGCCGCCCCTCCAGACCAAAGATCTTTGCCGCCTTCGAGTAGATGCCTCCTGGTATCCTCGCTCAGCCCCTCGATATCTTCGAATGTCGCGACATACAGCTTTGCGTATTTAGCGAGGGCGAAGGGGTTTAACGGTTCGTCGTCGAACTTCAGCCCAGCAAATTCGCGCAATGCCATCGCCCGCACTTCGTGGTGGCGTCCTTTTTCAGTTGGGGGAAGTTGATCCGTATCCATCAACATGCAAAGCCCGCTCGAAGTAAGGGCATTCGCAGCTACGAATACACGCCCTTACTTCGAGCGGGCTACTGAAAAAAGGGCCTAGATTTCCTTAAACTCCGAATCGACATCCTCGGTCGAGAGCGCCACACGATAATTTTTTGATTGCTTCTGCTTCGTGATCAAAAGGTCCTCCTTTGTCTTGAGCAGATCAGTACGGTTGTAAACCGAGATCTCAAAGTTATACCCGTGCGTGATAGCGTCTTTCGGGCAAGCTTCTACGCAAAAACCGCAAAATATACAGCGCCCGTAGTCGATATTATAAACTTTTGCAAATCGTTCATCGCGACCGACACGATCTGCATACGGGCGCGGATCCGTCTCTGCCTCGATGTAGATACAGTCCGAGGGGCATGCGGCCGCGCACAGATAACAGGCCACGCACTTTTCCTTTCCCGCCTCGTCTACGTGAAGCAAATGCTGCCCGCGATAACGGGGCTGAACCGTTACCGGGTCCTCCGGATACTGGACAGTCCACTTTTCACGAGGGATTTCGGAGAGGGTACGTTTCATACCCTTTACGACCGCAACCGTTGATTGAATTACGTCTGAAATTAAAGACATCGATTACTAATACCTGCTGACTGTTAACCCCTGATCAAAAGCTGTGGTCCTAGGGTAAACAACCCGATCTAGAAAGCTTCTGCCAAAGCTGTCTAACAAGTTGCTTAGACTTGACCGGCCATCATGGCGGCAAGGACGGCAAAATTCAAAACTACGTAGGCAAGCACGATAAGGTTGCCCACGACGCCGATCGCGCCAGCGATCAGTCCGCCAAGTGCCAGCCCACTTCCCCCGTAGTTTGCCGGATCGTTGGAAGCCTTACTCCGGGCCATGAATCCGGTGATAACAGCGACAACACTGGGGATAAGCAACCCGCAACAGAGGGTCAGGCCGAGGATTCCGGATACGAGTGAAACAATCGCCAGCGTTTGATTTTGTCCGCCGCCGGCCGGGATGCCGCTGCCGGGTTGATATTGGGGGTTTTGCATTGGTTCATTTTGCCAGGCTTGGTTTTGCGCCGCCGGCGTGGGCGTCCAATTGGATTCCGCCAGGGGAGCATGCGCCTCCGGCGGGTTGTTGAATGGGTTAAATGCCGGAGCGGGGGGCTCGGCTTGGGCGAACGCAGGGGGCTCGGGATCGGGTGCGTTGAAGGCCGGCGTTTCGGCAGGAGGCGGCGAGCCACCAAAAGGCGAAGGAATCGGCGGCGTCGTCTTCGAGAACCCCGAATCCGCAACCTCATCCTTCGGGGGTGCAATAAACGCGGGGGGAGCGGGTTCCGGAGCGACGGGCGGAATGTCCACAAGCGGCGAATCAACCTCGGCCATCGCGCTCCTGATCTCGTCTTCAGACGCGTACATCGTCTTTTTGGGATCCGCGGCCGGCAGATCGAGAAC
Source organism: bacterium (assembly GCA_029945985.1). Lineage (GTDB taxonomy): Bacteria > Acidobacteriota > Blastocatellia > Pyrinomonadales > Pyrinomonadaceae > OLB17. The sequence goes on from JAQSDP010000242.1 coordinate 3,976, forward strand.
CTCCTCCGGGGGCTCGGGCCCGGGCTCGACAGACGCGGAAATGGGCGGCATCATCGCGGCGATATCCGCCTTGCTGGCGACCATCGTTTTGTATGGATCCACTTCCGGAGCAGCGTCAACAAGCGTGGTTCCGTCGGTCTGACAGAACCGCATCGCGTCGTCGAATTCTCTATCGCAGGTCGGGCATTTTTTCATAACAATTTAGTCCAAAGTCTAACGTCCGAGGTCCAAAGACGAAG
>JAQSDP010000243.1 GCA_029945985.1 bacterium
TGACAACCCGCTTCGTATAACGCGACAAGAGCTTCGACTGCTCCGGCGTGAACGCGGTGCCGAGGCTCGCAGCGACGTTGGTGATGCCGAATTGGTAGAGGGCGATGAGGTCGAGGTACCCTTCAACGAGGATCGCGAATTTCTTTTGACGGATAGCTTCTTTCGACTGAAACAAGCCATAGAGATGCTGACCCTTAACGTAAGCTGGGGTTTCCGGCGAGTTGAGATACTTTGGCTGGTCGTCGCCCATCGCTCGAGCCCCGAACGCGATCGGGTTGCCGTTCACGTCTAGCACGGGGAACATTATCCGCCCGCGGAAACGGTCGAACACGCGGTCCCTTTCTTCGTTGACTGAGACAAGGCCGGACTGCTCGATGATCTTCTCGTCAGCACCCTTTTCCTTAAGATGATTGAGGAGGACGTCCCAAGAATCCGGCGAGAATCCGATTCGAAATTGCTTCTGGATCTCGTTGGAGATGCCACGCTGTTCGAGATACTCCTGAGCGTCCTTCGCTTTCTTGTCCTTCGATTGAAGCTCGGCTTCCCAAAAATCAAGGGCGATCTTATTTAGCTCTATGACCTGTTCGGAAAGATGCTTCTTTTCCTCTTTGCGTTTCTTGTTCTGCTGATACTGCCCGTCGTCGATCGGTTCCGGCAGCGGGACGCCGGCCATTTCCGCGACCCGCTGGATCGCCTCGGGGAAATTCAGCCCCTCCATCTCCATCAAGAACGTATACGCATTCCCGCCCTTTCCACAGCCAAAGCACTTATAAAACCCTTTTTGCGGATTAACCGAAAACGAGGGTGTCTTCTCCTGATGAAATGGACAGCACGCCATCCAGTTCGCGCCCTTCTTTTTCAGGTCACGAGCATACGGCTCAATGATCCGCACCAGATCAGCCCGGTCTTTCAGGTCGTCAATGAAATATTGGTCGTAGAGCACGGAAAGTGTGTAGATATCTTACGACAGCGGCGGGCGACTGTCAGTTCCACCCGGTAAGTGCATGCGAATACCGGTTAACAGGTAGAGGCTCTTCGCAGGATAGCTCATGGAATGAAGCGATACTCAACATATGCGTCATTCCCATAATTGAAATCGGGCTTCTCTATTAAAAAGGTCTTTATTCGATTCTTTTCGATCTTGCGTAATGTGACCAAACTTTTAATGATCTTCCTTCGGCGTTTATCGGCGAGTTGAAATGTTCGATCGCGAACGAGAATTGTTGCGGACGAGGCTGGATTTTGTTCGAGGACTGAACCGAAGAATTTGAGGTAGTCGAACGGAGGACAGAGGTCATCAAAGTCGTAGTCTCTAATCGTCACAGGAGCGGAAACGCCTTGAAGCCTGTAATCTCGCTGAGTTGCGGAGGTAAGAGCGGACAAGGGGACATTGAAGAACCGGGTGTTGAAGTCCGTGGCAATTGTCCGCTCGTATCGGATTTTCGAACTGTCGAAACCACGAAATTCAACGTGATTGCGAATCATTTCCTCTCGCATCAGCGCCGACACCGCATCTTCCTCGACTCCCGAATTTATCACGATGCCACCCCATCGGGGATTCCTTTGCAGTTCTCCAATTAGGATGTCGATATTTCCCCGAAACCCGTCACAAGGGTACTTTCCGAATTCAAAGATAAGCTCTCGCGACTCGCTCGCTACTCGTGGTGCTTGGGCGATCAACGCTTGGCATAAGATGGCAAACGAGACGAGCAGGGAGAATGTGATTGCTCGAAACCTCATAACTTAATTTCCGCGATCGTGGCTCCATTGCCGCCTTGGTCGGGGGAGGCGAACGCGAAGCGTTCGACGAGGTCGTGGTTCTTGAGGAAGTGGTGGACGAAGTTTTTTAGGGCGCCGGTGCCGAAGCCGTGGATGATGCGGACTCGGGGGAGCGATGCCATGTAGGCTTCGTCGATGAAGCGGTCGAGCTCGTAGTCGGCTTCGGCGGTGGTTTTGCCGATGAGGTTTAGCTCGGCCGGGACGTCGGGGGAGTCGATGGGTTTGCTGAGTTGATTCGACACCCTCCCTACCGGTCGGGTTTCTGCCTGCGGGGCGACTGCCTGAAGATCGGCGAGTTTTTGCCGCAGCCGCATCCCACCCACGAGGACTTCGGCGGTCTCCTTGTCTAGTTTTTCTACAGTACCGATGTTGCCGAAGGTGGTGATGACGCTTGATCCGATCGCGATCGAATCCGGGTCGAGGGGCACACCCGCTACCGGTCGTGTTTCCGCCTGCGATGTGACGTTGCCGACGCTGGACCTGGGATTTTGGACTTTGGACAGAACACTGCGGTTTAACTCTGCCTTCCGAGCGGAGCGTTCTTTTTCGAGCTTGTTTTTGAGTGCCTTGTCTTCGAGCCCTGCGAGAAACGCTTTCGATTGACGGTCGAATGATTCGACTGTTTCTGCGAGAGTCTTCTCGAACTCCTTTTGCCGCACCTTTTCTTTCTTTACCGCTTCGACCTCGAGTCCGGCGTATTTCATCGCTACCGCTTCGCGTTCTTCTTCGAGCGCGATGCGTAGGTCTTCGGCTTGTTTCGTTTCGTCCGAAAGCTTTCGCAAATAAGTTTCGGCTTCTTGCGCGGAGATCTCGAGGTTCTCGCGAGCGTGTTCGATCACCTCAGGCTTGATCCCAAAACGGCTCGCGATCTGGATGCCGGACGAAGCGCCGGCCAAGCCAAGCAGCAATTTATATGTTGGCTGAAGAGTCTTCTCATCGAACTCGACGGAAGCGTTCACCACTCCCGGATCGTTCGCGGCGTAGATCTTCAGTCCGCGATAGTGCGTCGAGGCGATCACCTGCGAGCCGCATACTCGCCTGAAATGATCGACGATCGCGACCCCGAGAGCCGAGCCCTCTTCAGGATCCGTGCCGGTGCCCGCTTCGTCTAGCAGCACGAGTGACGGCGACACACACTCTTGCATCATCCCGGCGATGTTCGACATATGCGAGCTGAACGTCGAGAGATTCGCCGACAGCGATTGGTGATCCCCGATGTCTGCGAGTACCGATCGGTAAAAAGGGATCGTCGCCACTTTAGCCGGAACGGGCAGTCCCGATATCGCCATTAGGCTTAGCAAACCCGCAGTTTTGAGCACGACCGTTTTGCCGCCGGCATTGGCTCCGGAAATGATCATCACCGGCTTGTGACCGGTCAGCGTGAAACTCGACGGAACGATCTCTCGAGATTCGACTTTCGACCCAGCTGCCGGCTGTTCGATATTGGCTTGGAGCAGTGGATGTCTAGCTTCTAAGAGATCAAGCCTCCCGCTCTCCGAGATCTCCGGAACGATCGCTCGGAACTTCCGAGCAAACTCAACCTTGGCCTTGATGAAATCAAGTTCGGATACCGCTTCGACTGCCGCCTCGATCGCTGGCAACTGTTCGCGGAGAGATTCGGTCAGCTCGAAAAGAATACGCGCGACTTCGCGTTCTTCTTTACCCTTTAAGTTTTGGAGTTCGTTGTTAGCTTCGATCGCGTCGAGCGGTTCGACGAAGACAGTCGCTCCGCTTGAGGAGAACCCGTGAGCAACACCGCCAACCTTTCCGCGGAAGTCTGCCTTGACGGGGATGACGAATCGGTCGTTTCGCTGCGTGACTATCTGATCCTGGATCGCATCTCCTGCGTTTCGCATTACGGATTCGAGCGACTTCGTAAGGCGGGCTCGCTGCGAGGCTATCTCGCGTCTTATAGACGCCAACTCGGGCGATGCGGAATCGTCGATCTCGCCGCTCGGAAGAAGTCTCTTATTGATTCGGTCGAGCGTAGAGAGCAGCTGCGGCGGAATTACTTCGACGATCGACCAAATAACCGGAACGAACTCTTTTTCCGGATGGACAACCGATCGGGCAAAGATAGCCTGATTGCAGACACGGGTCACTTCGAGAAGCAAAGTGGGTTCGAGAGTTGCGTTTTTGATCTTGAGTATTGCGACGGCGTCGGTCGGATCTCGGAGACCGCTAAACGACCACGAAACCTGCTTTTCTTCATTTAGGACAATCGTTTCCGAGACGGCCGCAAGGGCGCGATCAAGCTCTGGCCGACTTGTGATCGGACGCAGGTCAGCGAACCGCTCAACGCCCATCGGCGTCTGAGCGTTTCGGCTCAAGAGCTCCAAGAGCTGAGCATATTCGAGTCTTTCGAACGAGTAAGTCATCCGATTTCAATGCACAAGCCC
>JAQSDP010000244.1 GCA_029945985.1 bacterium
AACTCGATGCGAGAGCGAGCGGGACAGGGAACACCGTCGCTCCTTCGCCCATCAGCCCGTGGAGGATCTCGTCGTGAAACACCGCCGGAATGCTTAGCCGGGTATTGTCGAGCAGCCAACGCTGTACTTGATTCGCGTACTCTGCCGAGCGACGCGCTCCGCGATTCTCTCTCTGCCTCGCTAATTGACCAATTCCGTATGGCATTCTCTGCTTGGCAAGGTCTGCCGAAAACTCGCCGCCAAGTGGCGCTTGAGCTTTTGGTACTCCGCTATTATCGTTCGGTTTCTCCATCCACAAACTCATCAGCTGGGCGGCCTTTTCCTCGAGCGTCATTCGCGCAAGCAGATCGGCCACTCGCTGATCGATGCTCAAGTTGCGATCGCGATAAGGGAGGACCTGAGCCTGAGCGATCGGCAGATTCGTAAGCAGCGACGCGATCAAGAAAAAGAAAAGCGATCGGCGAAGGGTTGGGCAGCTTTGAGTTTTCATAACCTAGTCTTTTAGTGACGTGACACGAACGTAGTCGACGAGCATCGATTGCGGAAACTTTGTCGACGAGTCGGGACTGCCGGGCCATTTTCCGCCCACGGCGAAATTGAGCAGCAGAAAATGCGGCTTGTCGAACGCCCAACGCGTACCGGCCGGGAGATCTTTCGGGCTCAGAGTGCTGTAGATCTTACCGTCGAGGTACCAGCGGATCTGCGTCGGTTCCCACTCGACCGCGAATACGTGAAATCCGGAGGAGACCTTCTGAGACTTATAAAGCGAGACGGATCGACTTACCGCCTTGTCGCCGGAATATCCGGGTCCGTGGAGGGTTCCGTAAACGGTCGAGGGTTCTTTGCCGATAAACTCCATAATGTCGATTTCGCCGCACTCCGGCCAGCCGACTTTGTCGATGTCGCTTCCGAGCATCCAGAAAGCCGGCCAGACTCCGGCACCTTCGGGAACCCTTATGCGAGCCTCGGCTCGGCCGTATGTGAATTGAAACTTACCCTTCGTTATCAACCGCGCCGAGGTGTACCGACATTTTCCATACCAGCAATCGAGTGCCTTGTCGGCGGGGACCGGAACCGCGCGGATCTCCAAGTTGCCCTTCCCGTCCAGGCGAGCATTATCTGTCTCACCTGTGTAGTACTGAAGTTCCTGATTGCCCCATCCCCCGCCGCCGGTCTCGGCTGTCCATTTCAAAGAGTCGAAGGAAGTTCCTCGAGGTCCATTGAACTCATCAGAAAATACTGCTTTCGCCGGCTGACCGGACGCGAAGGTTAATAGACACATCGTGCAGAAGACGACAAGAACTACTCGAAAGATTTTTACCCTCATATACTTTTGTTCGGTGGCCAGACAGAATGTACAACGTAAATTACACCTAAAAGCGTTTCCCGCCAAGCTCACAAAACCCGTGGGATAATCGATTAGAGTTTGAACATAATTATCGATGATGTATAACTATCGTTGATATGAGACGGATCGATCTAAAAAAGGTAAGCGTAGCCCGCTCGAATACGATCCGCGACATCAATAGGCAGATTGTTCTCAATTACGTTCGCGAAAAAGGTCCGATCTCCAGGGCTGACATCGCCAAAGAAACGGACCTTCAACGCTCAACCGTCTCGCACATCGTCAAAGAACTGACTGATTTTAATCTGATCAAAGAGGTCTTCGGTGAATCATCTGGGGGTCGTCCGCCGGCACTTCTGACGCTTCGATCAGCGCGTCCAGTCGCGATCGGTGTCGACCTTGGCACGGTTAAAACCATAGTTGGCTGCTGCGACCTCACGGGCCGCATCATCGACAATGTGGAATTCTTTACCGACCGCGACGAGTCGCGAACGACCGAACTGATAATCCGGGCGGTCCAGAGCTTGATGAAGAAGTACGAGGGAATGATCGAGGGAATCGGGGTCAGCCTTCCGGCTCTCGTTGACTCGGAGAACGAGCATATTCTCTTCAGTCCACATTTCACCTGGCGCGATCCGCTGATCGCCGAAAGGATCCACAAGAGCACTTCATTGCCCGTAATGGTGGAGAATGACGCGAATGCGGCGGCCCTCGCAGAGCTTTGGTTCGGGCGGCTTGAAGTGCGTGATGTCCGAGATTTCATCCTTGTATTTATCGAGAACGGCATCGGAACCGGCATTGTCTTTGACGGACAAATATATCGCGGGCCCAATGGTGTCGCGGGTGAGTTCGGTCATATGCGGATCGGCACGGATGCTCCGACCGAGTGTGCGACAGGCAGTCGCGAATGTTGGGAGGCCTTTGCGTCAGAAAGATCGGCGCTCAGCCGCTTTGAAAAACTCTCAGGGCGGTCGGTGGAAGAGATGACATTTGGCGATCTCGTTGAGCTTTCTCAGAGCGGCGACGAGAATGCCATCGCGGCCCTTAAGGAAACCGCACGCTTCATCGGCCTCGGACTGGGAAACCTGATCCAAGGCCTGTCGCCGGAAGCGATCGTTGTCGGCGGGACGATCGTCAATGTTTGGCCGTTGATAGCGGACGAGATACAGGCGGCTGCCGATAGCGTAATATGCCAGGGCATTCATCAAACGATGATCCTTCCTTCTTCCCTGGGCAGCCAGCCCGGACTGTTTGGAGCTTTCAGCCTTGTTCTTGCAGACAAGTTTGCTTCTATCTCTTTCTAGAACGCTCGATTAGCTTCACTTGGTCATACCAATTATTTTTCAAAAATCAATACTTTGTTCACATAAATCGCTTGACACGATTTTAGGTTTCTAGTACTTTTGTTCGGTCAGGCAACAAAAGTTCTTCCTGGGTTGCCTTTAAATTTCTAGTTTAGCGGTTCTTTTAGGTCTTACGGATACCAAAATATTGGTATTTGTTCATTTTGTATCGTATCTAGTTTCGGATTTTTTTTCCGCGACTCCGCTTAAAGTTGTAGTTGGTCAGACCGATCGACCGGCCTTCAAGATGTTAGTTATTCTTCACGGCCAAGACGCATCTCGTTCCAACGTTGGAGGCATCTATCTATGTTGACTTTGTCGAATGTACAAAAGCTTAAGTGGCTTTTTGTTGTCCTGGCTGGCACTTTCGCGATCCTTGTCTCGGGCTTCTCTGCCGCCGCCCAGACCAACACTGGTCAGCTGAGCGGTAATGTGTCCGATGCGATGGGGGCCGCGGTCACCGACGCTACCGTAGTGGTGTCGCGGTTGGATACGGGCGAGCGGCGCTCGGCATCGACAAATACGGACGGCAACTTTACCTTCACGAACCTCGGTGTCGGTGCCTACCGAGTGACGGTCACGAAAAATGGTTTCAAGGAAACCACGGCGACGAACGTCCTAATAAATGTTGCGACCGCAACGCGGCAGGATTTTACTCTGACCATAGGTGAAGTTACCGAAGTGGTAAACATAACCGCGGATAACGTCCAGGTAGAGACCCAGTCGGGCACGGTTGGCGAGATCGTGACCGGTGAGCAGGTTCGCGAGCTTCCGCTCAATGGACGTAGTTTTACCCAACTTACGCAGTTACAGCCAGGTGTTTCGGCAGCAAATAACTTTGACAGCAAGCAGAAGGGGCTCTTCGGCGGCGTTGATTTCTCAGTCAACGGAAACTCTGGACAAGCTAATTTGTTTTTGACGGACGGTGCGAATAATAACGATACCGGCTCAAATCGAACGGTCCTCCTGTTCCCATCCATTGAGGCTATCGCCGAGTTTAGGTCGCTGCGAAATTCCTACGGCCCCGAATATGGGCAAGCAGCCGGCGCCATAGTTTCAATCGTCACTCGAGGCGGGACCAACAATTTTCACGGTGGAGTCTTCTATTTTGGTCGAAATGATGCGCTCAACGCGGCGGATTACTTTGCGAATGCGACCAACTCCGGCAAGAATCAGCTGCGTCGAAACGACTATGGCGGATGGCTTGGCGGCCCGATCGTCAAGGACCGATTGTTTTTCTTTGCCTCAACCGAATGGAACAAGGAAATTCGGGGATTGACACGCTTCGGAAGCGTTCCCACGGCGTTGGAACGGCAGGGTAACTTCAGCCAGCCAAGAATAACGACCTCAGGTCAGCGGTGCTCTCCGGCAGATACTCCGATCATCCCGCAGGCCAATCTGAGTTCCGCGGGACTTTCATTGATCAAGCTATTCCCGACGGCCAATGTTAATAATCCTGGTAGCTGTATAAATTGGTC
>JAQSDP010000245.1 GCA_029945985.1 bacterium
CGAAGTAAACAGCGCCCAATACCTTTACTGGGGAATCAAAGCCCACCGCTGGACCACCATCGGCATCACGCTTTTCATAATTGGGCTGGTTGGAGCCACGGCAATGTTGGTCCGCTACTATTGGAGAGTACCGGACCACAACGAACGACGGCTTGAGTATGCGAATAAGATCAAGCTGGCTGCCCAGGCGCTTGAGACCTCAAATCTTACCCTGGCCCGGAATCTGCTCGACGAGGTTGTCCCGAAGAACGGTGAGCCTGACTTTCGAAGCTTTGAATGGGGATATCTTAACCGACTTTTTACCGATCGAAGTGCATCGCAGCCGCAGGTACTAACGAGGGACGGTTGGGTGAGCGCCGTAGCGTTTTCTCCGGACACTAAACATCTCGCAACGGCGGGGGCTGACAACATAATAACGCTTTGGGATGTGCTGTTGGATCGCCCGATCAAAACGTTTGCGGGCCACTCCGAGTGGATCACATCCGTCCAGTTCTCGCCTGACGGCGGCCGGTTGCTGACAGGTGGATTCGACGGTACGGCTAAAGTATGGGACGTTGAAAGCGGTTCCGAAGTTCTCACTCTCACGGCCGATGGCGCCGGAATTTCGAAGCCATTTTTTTGTAAGAATGGAACGGCCGTTATCGCTTTAGGAAACGATGCGATCAGAATCTGGGATTCCACCACGGGTAAGGAATCAGAGGTCGTTCACGAACCTGCGAAGGGCAACATGGCGTTTGCTTTTTCGCCGGACGAGAAGCTATATGCTCTCCGGGATGTTGACCAGAATATTAGTGTCATCGACATCGCAGACGGTAAAACAGTCGCCAGAATGAAGGGTCACACGGACTTGGTGACCGACATCAAATTCTCGGGCGATTCGAGATTTCTGTTGACAGGCTCAGTGGACGCCACAGCCCGACTATGGGAGGTTAAGACCGGAAAACAGGTGCGGATTTTCAAGGGGCATACCGAGACTATCCTAGCCGTGGCCTTTTCGCCCGACGGAAAAATGATAGCAACGGGGAGCAACGACGACACCCTTAAGATATGGAGTGCTGAAGATGGTTTCTTGATCGATACACTTCGCGGGCATACGGGTGACATTGGGGCATTGGACTTTTCAAGTGACGGCCGGCGCCTTGCTTCGGGCGGAAACGATAACCGCATCCGCATATGGCCGGTCTCGCAGAATCCGCCTCAAGGAGTGTTGCGTGGGCACACGAAGCCGATCAATTCTCTGGCCTTCTCGAAGGACTCGAGTATGCTCGCGTCCACCAGCGAAGACGGAACCGCAAGAATCTGGGACACAGACAGTGAGCGAGAGCGTCTCCTGCTGGATCACGACGCCGTCAACGTATTGCCCATCGCGTTTTCACATGATGGAAAGGTCCTTGGTACCGGCGGACCAAAATTCTTGAAGCTTTGGTCAACGATCAACGGCCGCGAGGTACGAACGATACCAACGGAAGGTAGAATAAATTCGATCGAATTTTCGTCGGATGACAGAATGATCGCCACAACTGACAAGCTCCAAATCTGGGATCCGGCTACAGGCCAGTCTATCTGTTCAACTGAGTATCCTGCTTGGACCGCGGAATTCATGGCAGATACTAACCGGATTCTGACTTCGGGCGGCAGCTCCATTGGAACGTGGGATGTTAGAACCTGCACTCAGATCACAGAGTTCGAAGGCGAAAAAGGCTCAGAATATGCCGCGGTTTATTCCAAGACCGGCAAGCCTTGGGCCTTCCAGGTATTGAACGAAAGTCGGAGCCTGAAATTGATTGACGCGATAACCGGCGCGGAGATCGCCTCGTTTTTCGGACACGAAGCAGAGCTTTGGGCTGTGGACTTTACACAAGACGGAAAGCGATTGGCTACAGCAGATGTTTCGGGTTTAATAAAGATCTGGGATGTTCCGTCTGGACATGAGTTGCTCACGCTTAAGGCAAATGTCGGAGCGTTAAGTTCGATCGCGATTTCGCCGGACGGAAAGACACTTGCAGCTTCGGGGCACGACGGCATCGTGAGGTTGTTTAGAAGCACTTTTTAATCTTCTTCTACAAGGCAGGTCTAGGCTATCGCCCATCCTCCCACTCACTCGAAAGGATTGAATATACTGCCAGATCGATGTATCGGCCGTGGAGCCATTCGGCTTGACGGGCAATGCCCTCTTCGGTAAACCCCAGTCGCTCCGGTATCTTTCTGCTCTTTAGATTCTCCGTTCCGCACTTGATCTCGATCCGGTTGATACTCAAGTTGCGGACCGCATGGTCGATCATTATCCGGCACGATCTTGTAATAAGGCCTTTGCCCTCGAACGAGGCTCCGAGCCAATATCCGATCTCCGCCTTATGGATAGCACTTTCAAGGTGATTATAACCGATCTGTCCCGCGATCGCTCCTTTGTGCCAAATGCCGACGTCATACCCGGACCCTGAGGTGAAATGCTCGAGGTTCCGGTTGATCCACTCTCGCGTTCGATCGACAGGACGCTCGCGGTCCGTCAACCAAGCGGACAATTGATACAGGTGTTCGAAGTTGTCAGTGACCAACGCGTTCAACTCTTCTGCGTGCACGGGCTCGAAGAGCCGCAGCTCCGAATGCCGATCTATCGAGAAATTGAACATTCCATTCTGATTATGCAGCATATGCGTTTGAAGCGATCCGAATTATTCGGCTGCGGCAGTCGTTTCGTTTGCGCAATATCGATTCTTTGTGCTAGTTTTTTCAGTTCATGCGTAAGGAACTTGTCTAATTTAGCTGCTCTGTTGTTTTCCTGACACCGCTTTTTGGCGGCCGTCTGGGAATGTCTTGTTAGGTGCACAGTCTTGCACCGCTGGTTTTTTCATTCATTTTTGGAGTTTTCATATATGTCGTTTGACGGTCAAAATGCGCCGCAAACCACGGCGGACAATTCGTTTCGAACGGTTCTGCGGGAAGCGTTCGTAGGTACAACCCGCGATTTTACTACCGGGCCGATCCTACCCGCGCTCATCATCCTTGCGATCCCGATGATCCTGGAGATGTCGATGGAGGCGTTGTTCTCGATCGTCGATACGTTCTTCGTGGCAAAACTCGGTGCCGCAGCGGTAGCAGTCGTGGGATTGACCGAATCGGTCATCGCACTTGTTTACGCAGTTGGTATCGGATTGAGCATCGGTGCGACCGCAACCGTCGCGCGGCGAGTGGGCGAAAAGGATCTGGATGGCGCGGCTCGTACGGCGACGCACGCCGTTTACCTCGGCTTAATCGTTTCCGTCGTGATGGGTGTGGTCGGCGTGGTCTTGGCAGAGAATATCTATCGGCTGCTCGGAGCCGAGCAAGAGGTGATCGACATCGGCTTGCCGTTCATGCGGCTGATGTACGGTACGTGCGGCGTGATCGTTTTTCTCTTTCTGCTCAACGGTATTTTCCGCGGAGCCGGCGATGCGGCGGTCGCCCTGCGCGTGCTAATTATCGCCAATGGATTGAACATCGTTCTCGATCCGATGTTCATCTTCGGCATCGGCTTCTTCCCCGAATGGGGTGTGACCGGTGCAGCGGTTGCGACCGTGATCGGCCGATCCGTTGGTGTGGCATATGCTGCATGGGCGCTATTCGGCAGATCGAATGGACGGCTGCACGTGCGGGCCGAACACTGGACGTTCGACCCGAAACTGTTGTGGTCGCTCCTGTCCATATCGGGCACCGCGATCGTCCAATTCCTTATCGGGACGTTGAGCTGGAGCGGTCTGATCCGGATCGTCGCGGCGTTCGGAACGGTGGCGGTCGCAGGCTATCAGATCGGCCTTCGGGTGATCGTCTTTGTGATCCTGCCTGCAGTCGGATTGGCGAATGCGGCGGCGACGCTCGTCGGGCAAAACCTGGGGGCCGGCAAACCTGAGCGTGCCGAGCAATCCGTTTGGCTGGCGAGTGGACTCAACGCCATTCTGCTTGGCCTCGCAGGATTGTTCTTTGTCCTGTCGCCGGACATCGTGGTCAGTATATTTACGACGGATGCGAGTGTCGCGTCGTACGCAACAGACTGCTTACAGATCGTGGGCTACGGGTATGCATTCTACGGGCTCGGGATGGTGATGGAGAGCGCGTTCAACGGGGCTGGAGATACGTGGACGCCAACGTATCTCAATCTGATCGTCTTCTGGATGTTTGAGATACCACTC
>JAQSDP010000246.1 GCA_029945985.1 bacterium
CGTGATGAAGCTGAAGCGTTTCGCCGAGGTCGAAGGAAACTCGAGCCAGACCGGTATAATGCTGCGAAAGCTCGATACGATGGGTTCATTCGGCGATATCCGAACCTGCCGGCGAAAGTTTCTGCTCAATTACTTCTCCGAAGAAACGACCGGGAACTGCGGTAACTGCGATAACTGCACTACTCAGATCGAACAGTTCGACGGAACCGTGATCGCTCAAAAAGCCTTGAGTGCCGTATATCGGACCGAACAAAGATTCGGCTTTGCCTACATCGTCGACTTCCTCCGCGGCTCCCAGTCCGAAAAGATCCGCGACGAGCACAAGAACCTGAAGACGTATGGCGTCGGTGCAGATGTTAGCCGTGAGAACTGGATGGCGTACATCAAAGAGCTGATCGCGCTCGGGCATCTAGCTCAGGCCGGCGGGCAATACCCGATCCTGGAACTCACCGAATCGAGTTCAGACGTGCTCGCGGGCCGCGTCACGGTGATGCTGACGAAGGAGCGAGCCAAAGAAGAGCGCTCGGCGCGTATCGCACGCGAGGTCGAGCATCCGCATATTCCCGAACTCTTCGAGTCGCTCCGCCAACTCCGCTCAGTGCTTGCAAAGGGCGAAGGCGTTCCGCCTTACGTGGTTTTCTCGGATGTGACCCTTGTGGAGATGTCCACCTATCTGCCGCAAACCGACTCGGAACTGCGGAAAATCTCGGGAGTAGGCGATCTCAAGTTTGAGAAATACGGAGCGGATTTTCTTAGCGAGGTGAGAAGCTATTGCTCAAGAAACCAGCTCGTTTCCCGTATCGACCTGAAGAAGGCTCCCCGCGGCAGACGGAAACAAACAATACGCGAGCCGGGCAAAAAGGACACGTATCAAACATCGCTCGATATGTTTCGCGATGGTAAGTCCGTCGCCCAGATCGCCGCCGAACGCGGCCTCGGCATATCGACGATCGAAGGCCACCTCACAAAATTCATCCCGACCGGCGAGGTGCGGCTCGACCAGTTCGTAACGATCGAAAAAGCCGAAACCATCCGCAAAGCCATCGAAAAACATTCCGAATCCAACGCTCTATCACCGATAAAGGAATACCTGGGCGAGGATTTTACCTACGGCGAGATCCGTGCCGTGATGGCTGCAGTTTCGGGAAAGGCATAGAACCGCCGCTGGTAAGCGGCGGGCTGCTGCAGGCATCTTCGGTGCCAAATCGTGAGGCTATGAACATTTTTGCACGAATAATGGTGGGTGACGTTGAAAATTACGCAAAGCTCATTCAGGCGACCGACATTAATTTAAAGGATGAGGATGGCGCATCACTGCTCCGAATCGCCATCGCGTATAGCAGTGAGGAAATCGCCCTTGACCTTCTTTCGCGAGGGATCGAAATTAATCAGGCAGATGGAAAAGGATCCAACGAACTACAGAACGCATTTTGGAAGGGCTTTTGGAGTTTGGGTGTTGAACTCGTGAAGCGCGGTGCTGATCTTCATCATCGCAACAAGCATGGCAACAATGCTCTATGGTACGCGTCGACGCATCCGAAGGTTGACTATAACGTTGTTCGACTTCTGGTGGAAAACGGCAGCGATGTTCACACAAAAAATGTGGCCGGTCGTTCCCCCCTTGATGCTGCGAAAGAACGGGGCCAGTTGGAGCTTGTCGAGATACTGGAAAACTCTTCGCCAAATGGACCTGGGTGAAGTGATTGAACCTGAAATTCGTGCAAGACTAAAGCCGGACCTACATTTTGCGATACTTAGTAACTTCGGATGCGTCCGCGGACTCCAGAAGTCGGGCCGCGGTGGCTCGCGAGCAGCGTCGGAGCGCGTCGGGAAAGCGAATAACTAATAATGAAGGAGTGAAAAATGCACGAAATCGTGCGTTGACATAGCGTTGCATGTATGGAATACTGATCAGCCGGTTAAATGGCCGGCCTGTTTTTTGAAAGTAGATCGGTCATAAGGTAGTCCCACTTTTGCGTCGTGAGACACGGCGTGCGTCCGGCGGAGGCCCTGTGTCGGAAGTTGAATCCGAACTTGTGTCGTGGGCCGCCGTAAGTTGTTGAAAGTTCGTGTAAACCGTGGATCTTGTTTCAAATGAAACAAAAGCATCCCCGCACAATGAAACGAAACAAACAACTTACGGCAGAGTCGCTAAGTTGTTGAAAGTTCGCGTAAGTCTTAGATCTTGATTCAAATGACTCAAATTCACCCTCGCGAAATGAATCGAATCAAACAACTTACGGGCGGTGAATACTCGCCGCCCAATGTGGTTTCTACAAATCTGGATTGTCGCGATTTCGCGAATCAAAAGAACTGGTTATAATTTGAACTTTGCGGTTAACCAAGTATCAGGAGCTATTTATATGAAGATCGGATTACCGAAAGAGATAAAAGATAACGAGTATCGCGTAGGTCTGACGCCGGCGGGTGTGCAGGCGTTAGAGAATGCTGGGCACGAAGTTTTCGTGCAGAAGACGGCCGGCGAAGGTTCGGGCTTTACGGACGAGCAGTACGTCAAAGCGGGCGCCGAGCTGCTGCATACAGCAGACGAAGTGTGGGCGACGGGCGATATGATCGTCAAGGTCAAGGAGCCGGTTGCGCCCGAGTATCCGCGAATGCGCGAGAATCAGCTCATTTTCACGTATCTCCACCTTGCTCCCGAATTCGAGCTGACGAAAGTAATGCTCGAGCGAAAAGTGACGGGCGTTGCTTACGAAACCATCACTGACAGGCATGGCCGTCTGCCGCTTCTTACACCGATGTCTGAAGTCGCGGGACGCATGTCGGTTCAGGTAGGAGCGACCTATCTCGAGAAAATGAACGGTGGTCGCGGCATCTTGCTCGGCGGCGTTCCCGGAGTTCCTGCGGCGAACGTAGTGATCATCGGAGGCGGAATCGTCGGAACAGAAGCCGCCAAGATGGCTGTCGGTCTCGGTGCGAAGGTCACGATCATCGACCGCAACCTAGATCGACTTCGCCAGCTCGACGATATTTTCCTCTCGAAGGTCCAGACGCTCGCGTCATCGAAGTACGCGATCGAAGAAGCGATCTCGCATGCCGATCTCGTCATCGGTGCGGTGCTCGTTGTCGGTGCTGCGGCTCCGAAACTGGTCACCCGCGATATGCTCCACCTTATCCCGAACGGTGCGGTACTTGTCGACGTCGCTGTCGATCAGGGCGGATGCTTCGAAACGACCCACGCAACCACCCACTCGAACCCGACCTACTACGAGGAAGGCGTTCTCCACTATTGCGTCGCGAACATGCCGGGAGCAGTTCCGCGCACTTCGACGTTCGCACTGACGAATGCGACGTTGCCGTACGCTCTCGACCTCGCGAACAAAGGATTCGTCAAGGCGATTAAGGACGATGCAGGTTTACGCGAGGGCGTTAACACGTTCGCTGGCAAGCTTACGTACGAGGCCGTTGCCGAGTCGCAGGGGCTGGAATACACAGCACTGGATTCGCTGCTCGATATCAAAGCGGCGTCGGCGGTTTAACGCAGAAGTCCGCACGGTAGTAAGTGCGTGACATCCAGTTTACCGCCCCTGCTCACGCGCAGGCTTCAGCATTTAGAGAAGTTTGTCGAGGGCCGTGAGCAGTTCAACCTTAAGGTCGGCGTTCTTCGAAACGAAAACGTCGAATAATTCGGAAGCGGGTTTATCGTCAGTGGCGGTAAGCCCGCTGATCAATATACGGGGAATGCTCCGCTTTTCGGGGTCGGTATTCAGGATCTTGAAGAGTTCGCTGCCGGTCAGATTCGGCATTTCCTGATCGGCAATGATCGCGTCTATCTCGCTGGCGAATGCCAGCTTAAGGGCTTCACGACCGTCTTCCGCAATCAATACTGTATGGCCTTCGGCTTTAAGGATCGTTTCGAGGAGCTTGCGCATCGAGGCGCTGTCGTCTGCTATTAGGATCGTCTTCATTTGACCCAGCGGTCTGCTTGCACCGGGGTAGAGGGGGAAGTGCTTGCCAACCTTTCCGTGAAAAATCTACACTAAGAAGCTTATCACGATGTACGAATTTGCCGTAACACCAGCTATAACGCAGCTTCGCCGGCCCGGCGTGACGATCACCGAGGTGACCCCTGACAGCCTTGGCGAAGAGCTAGAGCTGCAGCCGAACGATCGGATCGTGAAGGTGAATGGTAGAAG
>JAQSDP010000247.1 GCA_029945985.1 bacterium
CAAACTCGCCGTCGCCATCCGGATCCGCCATGATGGTTTCAAACTCACCATCGCCATCCGCATCGACAGCACCGACGTCAAGCTTTCCATCGCCGTCGGTATCGACGGAGATCATATCGATCTCGCCATCCCCATCGGTGTCGCCGCCAACCGTATCAAGCTGACCGTCTCCGTCCGAATCGACCGCGACCATGTCGATGACCCCGTCACCGTCGCTATCAGAGGCGGCCGCGTCGGATTTTCCATCGCCGTCCGTATCGAGCGAAACCATATCGATCTCCCCGTCTTTGTCCGTATCGGACGCCGCTGTTACGACCATGTCCCCGAGCGCGTCGTCGCCGGATTCGGTCGTGATCTCATACGTGGCTTCATTGCCATCATCGTCGGTTTCGGTAAACATTACGGGTTCAGTCGGCATAGTCTTGGTTCTCCTGTTTTAGTTTCGGGGCCGCGGGCGCCTTATTCGCATTTTTTCGAATGACGGTAACTTTTCCGCATTTTGCGTCCGGGCATTTGACCGAGAGTTTCGGTTTGCCTTCGAGTACGGACATCGGGATCTTCATCGGAGCACCGCAGGTTGAGCATTTGATCTTGAGTTCCTTGGGCTGCTCTTTGGCTTGCGGTTTTGGCGGTGCGGCTTGGGCGAGCGTCGCCTTGATGCGGTTGAAGTAGTACTGAAATTCCGGGCTCTGTGCGTACTGCCCAAGCAGTTTGAGCCGCGGTCCGATGTACGGTGTCGAGGTCGTGGTCAGCTCCGATAACCTGAGCAGATCGCCGTCGTCCTCGGCCTGCTGTTCGAGCCAGGCATCGATGTTCATTTGCTTGAAGATGAACGACGATTTTAACGACCACGAAAGCAATGCTCTACGAGCTATCTCTTCGCTGCCGACGGCTAATAGTCCTGCTCGGTCTGCCGTGATCTCGGCCTGGCGTGCCCAAGCGAGCAGCGGCATCTCAAGCGCTCCGCCGATCATAGCCGACGGGCTGAGGATGTTGGCGAGAATCCCGCCCGACATGAAGCCTCTTGCCGGGCCTTGTTCGCCGAGGAAGAAACGGATGACAGTCTTCCAGAGCGCGTGGCCGGCTTTCGCATGTCCCATCTCGCGTGCGAGAAGGTAGAGCATATCCACGCCCTGAAAGTTCCCCGCGACGGCCGAGCCGACAACAATGAACGAA
Source organism: bacterium (assembly GCA_029945985.1). Taxonomy (GTDB): domain Bacteria; phylum Acidobacteriota; class Blastocatellia; order Pyrinomonadales; family Pyrinomonadaceae; genus OLB17. Next base: position 1,177 of record JAQSDP010000247.1, read on the forward strand.
TCGTTATCGCTGCCGAACGTAAGACAGTCCCACGCTCGGTCGCCCGAAAGATACACGTCCGGCATGTGCGACATTCCGAGGATCCGACCGGCCCGCACGGCCTGGCCAAAGATATGCGGCATCTGCTTTTCACCAAGCAGGACGCCATTGAAAGCGACCTCGATCCACCGGCGGCCGACTTTTTCGGATACGGCTTTCGCAGCGGCGTTGAGCGGCTTGATGGCGCGGAGCGCCGCCATTGCCTTGGCATCCGCTGCCCAGGCGAAGGCCGCATTGTCGATCGCATAACCCGGGACAAGAGGACGCAACCATCGGCATTCCTTGCAGATCACCGCTTTGTCAGGAAGGCCTTGGCCGTTGCCTCCGCAGGTGCGGCAACTCGGCTGCTGCTGATACTGCGGCGGCGGATATTGATACTGCTGCTGGCCGTAGTTCGGCGGAGGCGGCGGTTGCTGCTGATACTGTTGCTGCTGGTATTGCTGTTGTTGCTGATGCGCACCATTCGCCGGCGGAACCTGTTGTTGCTGTTGCGGCGGCTGGGGCGGTTGAACCGGCTGCGGGGGGTGATGTTGCTGCTGCTGTGCCGGCTGCTGTGGGACAGCCGCAACCACAGTTATTGCCACTCCGCAATAGATGCAGAATTTCGTCACCGCTACCGGTTGGCGATGGCCATTCGGACAGACCGGGAAATTTTGAGGGTTGGCTGACATTAGTAATCGTAAGGACTCGACATCGCTGAGAGCATTCCGAGCATAACGTAAAGAACGTATCCGATAATGTGAAGCACCGTCGACGCGATGCCGCCCCAGAGTCCGACCATCGCCATCCATTTATTGTCGGCGGGTGAGCGACCATTCTTGATCGAATCAAGTTCCATCCATCCCAGGATCGCCGCCGGAATGCCGGCAAACGGACCGCAGCAGACGAGTGCCACGATCGCGAGGATGAGCGAGATCAAACCTTTTTGACTTGGGGTCGGGGCTCCTGTCGGCCCGCCGAACTGCGGCGAAGGTGCGATCGGACCGATCGGCGATGCGCAATTAAGGCAGAACGCGGCTTCGGCCGGGTTGAGTTGGTGACATTTAGAGCATGGTTTCGTCATATCCGATTTCGAACAAACACGTGCCGCTCTCCGAGTTACGGCTAACTCTGAATGCGGGAAGTCGGGGTGAAACGCGACAAATCAAGGGATGCCCGCTATTATAACCGATAAGCGGACCGATCCAAAGGAATATCGCGTTTCGGGCCCATTAATTTTCCATTCCTTTTTGACCGGATGACCAAGATCGAGAATTACATTGGCGGTGAACTCGTCGCACCGGTATTAGGTCGGTATCTGGACAACTTCGAACCTGCGACCGGCGAAGTGTATTCGCAATTACCCGATTCGGACGAGCGTGATGTCGAGCGAGCTGTTGAGGCGGCGAAGGCGGCGTTTCCAGCTTGGTCGATGACGCCTGCTGAGGAGCGGTTCGCCATTTTGATGCGGCTGGTTGCGTTGATCGAGCGTGATCTGGACGCGTTGGCACTTGCTGAATCAACGGATAACGGAAAGCCGGTATCGCTCGCAAGATCGCTGGATATTCCGAGAGCTGCGTCTAACTTTCGTTTCTACGCGACGGCGGCGATGCATACGGGGAACGAATCGCACGATACTACAGGAGTCGCGATCAACTACACGCTGCGGCAGCCGTTGGGAGTTGTTGGCTGCATCTCGCCCTGGAATCTGCCGTTGTATCTATTCACCTGGAAGATCGCTCCGGCAATCGCGGCGGGATGTACGGTCGTCGCTAAGCCGAGCGAGGTGACACCGATGACCGCGTATCTGCTGTCGAAGCTTTGCATCGAAGCCGGCTTGCCCGCCGGCGTGCTCAACATCGTGCAAGGCACCGGGCCGAAGGTCGGGTCAGCGATCGTGTCACATAAAGATGTAAAGGCGATCTCCTTTACAGGCGGCACGAAGACAGGCGAGGAGATCGCTCGAGTCGCGGCCCCGATGTTCAAGAAGCTGTCGCTCGAGCTTGGGGGAAAGAATCCGAACATCATCTTCGCCGATTGCAATTACGAAGAAATGCTCGTGACGACGGTGCGTTCATCGTTTTCGAATCAAGGCGAGATCTGTTTGTGCGGATCGCGAATATTCGTCGAGCGTCCTCTTTACGATCGATTCAAGGAAGATTTTGTCGTGCGCGTATCCGCATTGAGAATCGGTGATCCACGCGACGCTTCAACGAATGTCGGGGCGATCGTGTCAGAACCGCACTTCGAGAAGATCATGTCGTACATCGTTCTTGCCAGACAGGAAGGCGGACAAATTCTCGCGGGCGGCAAGCAGGCACTGCTTGAAGACCGGTGTGCCAATGGCTGGTTCATCGAGCCGACGATCATCGAAGGGCTGTTGCACGATTGCCGAACCAATCAGGAAGAGATCTTCGGTCCGGTCGTCACAATAATGCCGTTCGATACGGAGGAGGAAGTTTTGAGCTATGCGAACAGTGTTCGATACGGACTGTCGGCAACCGTCTGGACGGAGAATCTCTCGCGAGCCCACCGTGTATCGTCACAGCTTGAGGCGGGTATTGTATGGGTCAACTGCTGGCTGCTACGTGATCTACGAACACCCTTCGGAGGCGTCAAAGACTCAGGCGTGGGCCGCGAAGGCGGATTCGAGGCGTTGAGATTTTTCACAGAAGAGAAGAACGTTTGCATCAAAATCTGAGGAAGAACCCGTATGAAAAAAGCACTACTCTTTGCCGCAATTTTTTGCTGCTTCGTGGCCTCGGCCTTCACGCAAGCAACACCGCCCGAACAAGAAGTCGCCACTTTTGCGAACAAACTCCGGGAAGCGGGAAGAACTAACGATGTCGCATTCTTCGAAACGGCACTCGCCCCGGAGTACATATATTCGAATCCATACGGAACTACGGAAGACCGTGCCGCCGTGATCGACTATTTTAGGAAGCTGAAAGAGAC
>JAQSDP010000248.1 GCA_029945985.1 bacterium
TTGGCTTCTCGTGAATCAACGGCAAGCTTTGCCAGATGCAACGCCTCGTCGATACTCTCTGTAGCCATGTCCACCTGCTTCAACTGCAGCCGCCGCTCGATTCGCCGTGGATCTACCTCGACCAACAGTCCAACTCCGCCGTTGAATGTGATCGCCTGCGCCTGAGCACCTCCCATCTCACCAAGACCGGCGGTCAGCACAAGCTTGCCGGCCATCGAACCCCAACCGTGCTGTCGCGCGAGAGATCCGAACGTCTCATACGTCCCCTGCAGGATCCCCTGCGTGCCGATATATATCCACGAGCCCGCCGTCATCTGCCCGTACATCATCAATCCCTCGCGTTCGTACTTGTCGAACTGCTCCTGAGTTGCCCAGTGTGGCACGATGTTCGAATTCGCGAGAAGGACGCGAGGTGCGTCCGTATGAGATCGAAATACACCGACGGGCTTTCCCGACTGGATCAGCAGCGTCTCGTCCTCATTCAACTCTTTCAGTGAACGAAGGATCGCATCGAAAGACTCCCAATTTCTCGCGGCTTTCCCACGCCCGCCATAGACGATCAAATTATCCGGATCGAACGCGACCTCCGGATCCAGATTATTCTGGATCATTCGGTAAGCAGCCTCGATCAGCCAATTGTTACAGGTTAATTTCGTCCCCGTCGGGGCTTTTACAATACGGGTCATAAAGGTTGTCAACTCGTGCGAATGCCATATAATATCCGCAATTCGAGCGGATCGAAAATAGTCCTTCCCAATCAGTCAACCTATGCCGATAGCCGATGAAGACATCTCCCGCCTCGAAAACCGACTCGATTCGCTCGTACGGACGCAGATCGAGTTCCAAAAGGAGATCACCGCGATCCGAGGTGAGTTAACGAGACTGCGGAGTGTGGATGCCGGGCGCCGAGATCATCGCGCTAACACATCGCATTACGATCCGCTGGCGAGGCCTGAAGGGGTTCGACGCGCTCCGGAAACCGAGCCGACTAAGCCAGCTACGTCCCACCCGGAACCCGCGTATGTCCCTCCCGTTCAGGCTCCACTGTTCGGCTATAGTCAATCCCACGAGCACACTCGAGAGCCCGGGCGATTCACTCAAGCGTTCGACGACTACGTCGAATCGGCAAAAGGGGATTTCGAGAAGTTCGTTGGCGAGAATTTGATCAGCAAGATCGGCATCGTCGTCCTCGTTCTCGGAGTCGGTATCGGCGCGAAATACGCGATCGACAATAACCTCATTAGCCCTCTCACACGGATCATCATCGGATATATATTCGGATTCGGACTCATCGGCCTTGCGATCAAGCTCAAAGCGAAATATCTCAACTTTAGTTCGGTACTTATCAGCGGGGGCATGGCGATCATGTATTTCGTTACATACTTCGCCTATTCGGCTTACACACTGATACCGCAGCTATCCGCGTTTGCTTTGATGGTGATGTTCACGGCGTTCACCGTCGCGGCGGCGTTTGCCTATAACCGGCAGGTGATCGCTCATTTCGGTCTCGTTGGGGCATACGCGGTACCTTTCCTTCTCAGCAGTGATTCGGGCAATTATCTTGCCCTATTCACCTATACGGGAATCGTCAATTCGGGCATCCTCGCTATCTCGCTCAGGAAGAACTGGACGCCGATCTTCTACACCGCCTTTGTTTTTACGTGGGCGATCTTCTACGGCTGGTACGCCTCCAAATTCGATCCTCTCCAGCACTTCTATCTCAGCATTACGTTCGCGACTATCTTCTTTACTTTGTTTTTCGCGACGAAGGCCGCTCAGAAGGCACTTCACACTGAGACCGACAAGAACGAAAACCTGATCTCCGCCCTGCTAAACGGCCTCGTCTTCTATTTGTTCTGCTTTGCGATCAGCTCGACCGTCGCGACACCCGAGCGGGCGTGGATCTTCTTTTCGTTTCTCGCCATTTCCACGGCGGCGATCCTCGTTGTCTCATTCCGGTTTTACCGGCATTGGTTCGTCTATCCGACGTTTCCGTTAGTATGGCTGACGCTCGGCGCTTGGTACGCGGATAAGTACACTGGCGAGGAATACTTCGTATTTGCCTCGGTATTTGCCGCCGTGTTCTTTGGAATTTTCTATTTGACGTCTCTCTTCCATCGCTTGGCATCGGAGAGTTTCGGATTTGTCGAAAATACAACGGCTGTACTTTCGAACGCGTTCATCTTCTATGGATTCGGCTATTCGATACTAGATTCTAGCCCAATCCTGAGCGGCTATCTCGGCCTATTCACCGCGGCACACTCTGCTCTTCATCTCGCTGTCGCTGGTCTCATAGGTCGATGGAAGAACGATGGAGTGGACGTAGTACAGGTTCTCACCATCCTCGTACTCACATTCGCCACGATCGCTGTTCCCGTACAACTCGACGGAAATTTCGTCACGCTGATGTGGACCGTCGAAGCCGCACTTCTGTTCTGGTACGGCAGAATTTACGGCGTCCGGATATTCGAATATTGCTCTTACCCGGTGATGGCGCTTGCGTCGATCAGCATGCTCGCGGATTGGCTGGTAGCTGCTGGCGAGCGAACTTCATACTCGAGCGAATTCAATCGGCTACCGTTGGCGAACGGCGATCTGGTGACCGCGATGGTCTTTGGAGCGGCATTCGCGTCGATCTGGTACCTAAACCGCGACGAGACTTACGAACCGGTCCTAGATGGGGATTTTCGGCCTGTGATCTCCTGGACGGTCGGATTCGCCGCAGCGTTCGTGTTGTACAACGCGTTACGTATCGAGATAGGCATCTCGCACCATGTACAGTTCGTTAACCTGCTGTCGGCCGGCGGCGGAGACGGGGGACGGGCTATCGGAGATCTCCGGCTCTTAAACTCGTCGTGGCAATTGATCTATACGATCGCATTCGTGACTTTCCTCGGAGCAGCTAACTTCTTGAAGGGGCGATCCCAGGTCCTCGCGTGGATAGCTTCCGGGCTCTGCGTAGTGGTTCTTTTTGCGCTATCGACTTATGGAATGGTTCTCTTTAGTGAATTGCGGGAGAGCCATATGTCCGCGTTGGGCGATGGAATCGGATGGCTTGCTGTCACGATACCCTATGCCGCTTATCTTGCCGCGGCGGCACTTTTGCTCGTGCTGCACCGAATCGCGACAGATAACGATCTGACCGGAACCGTCACGCTCGACACCCGGATCATCGGATTGGAGGCGATCGCCTATGGAACCGCGTTAGTACTTGCGAGCTGCGAACTAGTAAACCTTATGGCCCAGATGCACATTCCAGATGCAACAAAGCTCGGATTGAGCATCCTTTGGGGAATGTTCGCCCTAATGCTGGTAGTGATAGGCATCGCAAGGAATCGAAAACATCTGCGAATTTCGGCCTTTGTTCTGCTTGGAATCACTCTTGCAAAGCTTTTCATGTACGATATTGCAGATCTGGATACGATCCCGAAGACAATACTTTTCGTCACGCTGGGAATCACTCTTTTAACCGTCTCGTTCTTGTATAGCAAGTATAAGAACTTAATACTCAAGCCGTCGCAATCGAGCGATTAAGGAATTATGAAACCAATTTATCGATCAATAGTCCTTCTTCTTTTTGTCGTCGGAACCTCGCTGATCGTGCACGCACAGCAGGCACCCCCGGCCAATCCGATTTACGACGCCGCTCTCGCCGCAAAGCTCGGTGCCGACGAACGCGGCATGAAAATGTACGTTATGTGCTTTCTCAAGACCGGACCGCTCAAAGTAGACGACGCAAAAAAGCGAAGCGATTTGATGGCCGGGCACTTCGGAATGATCAATCGACTTGCGGCAGAAGGGAAGTTAGTCCTCGCCGGCCCTTTCAGCGAGGGCGGAGATTTTCGCGGGATCTATGTCTTCGACGTGAAAACGATCGAGGAAGCACAGAAGTTGACCGAGACAGATCCGTCGATCAAGGAAGGCTACTTCAAGGTCGAGTTCATTAAATGGTATGGGTCCGCCGCCTTGATGGAGGTCAACGGAACCCACAAGAAGATCGCCAAGAAAGCACCGTAGAAACTATTTTGTCGATACGACGAGATGCTGAGGCATGGGCGGCATTGGAATGTGTACATTGCTGCCGAAGCCAGCATCCTCGCACATTTTCTCTATCTCGTTAAACGTATACGCGTCACCCGCGG
>JAQSDP010000249.1 GCA_029945985.1 bacterium
GTCGGCAAAGAGCTCGGCGCTTCATACGTGCTGTCCGGCAGCCTTCGCCGAGCCGGAAATCGCCTACGGATCAATGCTCAGCTGGTCGATGCGAATACCGACTTCCCTGTGTGGTCGGAGCGCTACGACCGCGAGATGGAAGATGTGTTCGCCGTGCAGGACGAGATCGCCACGAAGATCGCTGAGGCCCTTCGCATCACGCTTTCCCCGCAGGAGCAGGAAGCCCTGGCTGAGAAACCGACCGAGAACCTTCACGCTTACGACCTCTATCTTCGGGGACGAAACTTCGCTCGACGTGTGGGCCGGCAGGATATGCAGTTTGCTCTGCAGATGTACGAGAACGCCGTCGCGCTCGACCCGAACTTCGCCGTCGCCCACGCCGCGATCGCGAACGTCTGCGCTCAGTACTATTACTACTTCGAGCGAAAGCAGGATTGGATCGACCGCGTGAACGTCGCCGCCCAGAAGGCCATCGCGACCGGCCGCGACGAACCCGAGATCCGCTGCGCCGAGGCATGGCTCGACTTTGCACAAGGAAACTATGCGTCATCAGTCGATAAGATCCGCGCGGCGCTCGCTCGCGATCCGGACATTGATGGCGGCTATCACCTATTTGGGCGTGCTCTATTTGAATCGGGCCGGTACCAGGAAGTGGTAGATATCATGGAGGATGCTCTCGCTCACGCGGGTGAAAACTACAACACGACCATACCGATACACAACGCACTCGGTGCCATGGGCAAGGCAGACGCACTCAAGAACTATACGTTCCGCGAAATCGCGATCTATGAGACGCAGTTGAAGAGAACGCCCGAGGACGCTCGCGTTCGCGTCTTGCTTGCCGGCGACTACGCATACCAAAACCGTTTTGAGGATGCGCAGCGTGAACTCGACCTCGCCATGGCATTGCGGCCCGACGATACGATGATCCTGTACAACAGCGCTTGCACGCTTGCTGAGATGGACCGCCTTCCCGAAGCGATGGACGCTCTAAGGAAAGCGTGGGAAGCAGGCTATCGCAATCCCGCCTGGACCCGCCAGGACCCGGATCTCGTGAAACTTCACGGAGACCCTGAATTCGAACGACTGTACCCGGAAGGAGCTGAGGCACCGCCAGACCAGCCGAGTCTAGCCTCGACCAACTGAGCCCGTGATCTTCGATCAGCTCGGATCGCTTACTTTTTAGATCGAAGCGACCTAATATAGGTGTGATCACTTTTGTTCCGAAGCGGCACGAAAATAATTAGAAGGCAAGAGAATGGCTGATAAATCTAAGATCTATTACACACTCACCGACGAAGCGCCGATGCTAGCCACGCATTCGTTTTTACCCATCGTGAAAGGATTCGCGAAAGCCGCCGACATTGAGATCGAGGTGCCGGATATTTCACTGGCGGGGAGGATCTTGGCTAACTTTCCTGAGTATCTAAAGGAAGATCAAAAGACCCCAGATGCGCTTGCACAGTTGGGCGAGCTGGCGACAAAGCCAGATGCAAACATCATCAAGCTGCCGAATGTTTCTGCTTCTGTCCCTCAGTTACAAGACGCGATCGCCGAACTTCAGAAACAGGGATTCGCAATTCCCGATTATCCGGTAGAGCCCAAAACGGACGAAGAAAAAGCCATCAACAAGAAGTACGCAAAGGTATTGGGAAGCGCCGTAAACCCTGTACTGAGGGAAGGAAACTCTGACCGCCGAGCTCCCAAAGCGGTGAAGAATTACGCAAAGGCCAATCCGCATCGCATGGGTACGTGGAGCGCGGATTCAAAAACTTCCGTCGCACATATGAACTCCGGCGATTTCTTTGGAACCGAGAATTCGACGACGGTCGAAGCTGACGGAAAGTTCAGGATCGTCTTCTACGCAAGTGCTGGTTCGGAGAAAGTTTTGAAGGATTTCTCGCCGTTGAAAGCCGGCGAAGTCATCGACTCCTCGGTGATGAGCCTGTCGTCGCTGAGATCCTTCGTCCACGAAGCGATCGCCGAGACGAAAGAGAAAGACATTCTGCTTTCCGCTCACCTGAAAGCGACGATGATGAAGATCTCAGACCCGATCATCTTCGGAGCGATCGTCGAGACCTATTTCAGCGACGTATTCGAAAAATACAAAGACACCTTCGCCGAGCTCGACATCAATCCCAATTACGGTCTGGCGACGCTTAACGACAAGATCGCCGGCCATCCGCAGGAAGCAGAGATCAAGGCGGACATCGCAAAGACGATCGACAACGGACCGAGAGTTGCGATGGTGAATTCGGATAAGGGCATCACGAATTTCCACGTTTCTTCGGACGTTATAGTCGATGCTTCGATGGCTTCGCTGGTTCGCGGTGGCGGGAAAATGTGGAACGCGGACGGCAACGAAGAAGACACCGTCTGCATGATCCCGGACCGAACCTACGCCGGTTTCTACGCCGCGATCATCGACGATATGAAGCAGCACGGCGCGATCGACCCGAAGACGTTCGGCTCCGTTCCGAACGTCGGTCTTATGGCGCAGAAGGCCGAGGAATACGGCTCGCATGACAAGACGTTTCAGATCTCAGGCGAGGGAACCGTTAAGGTCGAGGACGAAAACGGCAACATCCTACTCGAACAGGAAGTGCAAGATGGCGACATTTTCCGGGCTTGCCAGACCAAAGACGCTCCTATCCAGGATTGGGTGAAACTCGCCGTCAATCGTGCGAGATTATCCGAAACGCCCGCGATCTTCTGGCTCGACCACGACCGGGCCCACGATTCGCAGATCATCGAGAAAGTCGAAAGGTATCTGAAGGATCACGACACGACCGGCCTCGACATCCGCATCATGGACGTTAAGGACGCGATGCTCGAAACCCTTCGACGCGCGCGCGCGGGCAAGGACACGATCTCCGTTTCCGGGAACGTCCTTCGCGATTACCTCACCGATATGTTCCCGATCCTCGAACTTGGCACCTCCGCTAAAATGCTGTCGATTGTCCCGCTTATGAACGGCGGCGGCCTGTTCGAAACCGGAGCCGGCGGCTCCGCACCGAAACACGTCGAACAGTTCGTACAGGAAGGATATCTCCGCTGGGATTCGCTCGGCGAGTTTTTAGCTCTTCAGGCCAGCTTCGAACATCTCGCCCAAACACAAGACAACAAGAAAGCTCAAGTGCTTGCCGACGCGCTCGACGAGGCCAATGCCAAATTCCTCGCAACCGACAAATCCCCCGCACGAAAAGTCGGTCAGATCGATAACCGCGGCTCGCATTTCTACCTAGCAATGTACTGGGCCGAAGCGCTGGCGAATCAAACTGCAGACACCGAACTCGCACAGAAATTCGCTCCCGTCGCGGCAGCTTTGCATGAGAACGAAGCCCAGATCAACCAAGAACTCATCGCCGCCCAAGGATCCCCCCAAGACGTCGGTGGCTACTATCACCCGGACGCCGCCAAAGCCGACGCCGCCATGCGCTCGTCGGCGACGCTTAACTCGATCGTGGATGGGATTTAGTGCCGTAGCAGTAGGGTATTCGCCTTGTCGTCCTTCGACTGCCTTTCCATCGCGGAGCGATGCATGACTGTAGCCGTGGGTCCTGACCCACGGTAGATTATCCCCAAATAGTCACGTGGCGTTAGCGACGATGGACGGGCAATTTCAGCGTGTAAAAGATCGGGCTTCCGGGCGCTTCGTGGAATGATGTTGGATCACAACCGTCGCTAACGCGACGAGGTCGTGGGGATGGGATTCGTACCGTGGTTAAGACCCATGGCAACAATCAGTCGTCGCCCTGCGAAGCGGATAGTCTCCGGGGCCTCTACAACCAACTACAAGCTCTCGGCATCCAGAACATCGATATGGCGCCAAAGATCGACATTGACCGGATGCGGGTTGCCTCACCTTGCCACGTAGACTGGGATTCGATGACAGGCGACGACCGAGCGCGATTCTGCGGAAGCTGTGATCGCCACGTCTATAACGTCGTCGGACTCACACGTCCCGAGATCGAATCGCTCGTCGAGAATACCGAAGGCCGACTCTGCGTCCGAATGTACCAACGCCCTGATGCGACGGTCCTCACAGAGGACTGTCCCGTCGGCCTGCGCCTCATCCGCAAACGCGTCGCCACCTTCGCCGGTGCAGCATTGTCAGCTCTGCTTGGACTAGTATCG
>JAQSDP010000250.1 GCA_029945985.1 bacterium
CAACGACGAGAATCGCCGACAAATGATGGATTCGCGAGTGGATTCGACGCGGGTCGTAGGTGAAGCCATCGCGAAAGCGGCAAACCCTCCGAAGGTTTGGCTACAAGCGAGTACAGCCACGATCTACGCTCATTCTTTCGACAAAGCGAACGACGATGTGAGCGGTACGATCGGCGGCAGCGAACCGGACGCCCCTGACACTTGGCGATTCAGTATCGACGTCGCAAAGGCGTGGGAGAAGGCGGCGAACGAAGCCGAAGCGCCTAAGACTCGCAGGGTTCTCATGCGCTCCGCCATGACGATGGGCCCCGACCGCGATGGTATATTCGACGTGATGCTTGGCCTTGTTCGCAAAGGTCTCGGCGGCACCGCGGGGAGCGGCAGGCAGTACATTTCGTGGATCCACGAAGAAGATTTCATTAGATCGGTTCATTGGCTGATCGAGCACGAAGAGATTTCGGGACCGATCAACATCTCCTCGCCGAACCCGCTTCCGAACCGCGAATTTATGCGTATTTTTCGAGAAGCGTGGGGAACGCGCATCGGCATGCCTGCAATGGAATGGCAACTAGCGATCGGTGCGATGCTAATGCGAACCGAGACCGAGTTGATCCTGAAAAGCCGACGGGTTGTGCCAAAATTGTTGACTAACTCAGGATTCGAGTTTGAATATCCGGATTGGTCGGATGCGGCGCGCGACCTGGTGAAAAGGTGGCGTGAAATGCATTGAACCCGGCGAGTCCTAAGAAAAGGTCATAGAGCGTCTTATGCGATAAGGAGTTCACACCGATGAAACGAAAATTCACCTTATTCGCCATATCGCTGTTTCTGTTTGTCTCGCAGGCATCCGCCCAGGATTTTTCGTCCGCGAAAGTCATTCAGAGCGTCGTTGATAAGCTCAACTCTGTAAAGCAACTCGGATACAAATATTCGTTCGAATTGAGTTACCCGTCGCAAGACCGAAATATAAAGGACCAGGCCGAAGCATTTATCGATCTGAGGCCGGCCGACAGCGGGGCGAGGTTTAGATTTCAGTTCGCGGGTGCCGAAAGGCTTTCGGCGTATAACGGTACTGAAAGATTCACGCTCGACAAGAAAGGAAAGAAGATCTACGTAGAAAGTAAGCCGACGTTCGATTCGTTCGGCGATATCTACCTGATGAACTCACCGATCGCGTTGAAGTACGCATTGCCCAAGATCACGACAGACAAGTCGATATCGAAGAAGGTCACAGCGGTAAGTTCGGGATGGCGTAACGTTTATGTCATTGAGTTTGGGTTGCCGAAAGGGATATTGACAGCGGAAGGCAAAATCGTCGAGATCAGGCAAGATCATACAAATCTATATCGTCTGACCGTCGACACGGAGACACTCTTACCCATCGAGATCGTGCAGTCGAACGACAAAAACGACGAGTCTGTCAGGACAACCTACTCGAACATGACCGAGCGACCCGCTATGCCCGCCGCTTCGTCGTGGTTCTATTCGGGATACTTGAAAGACTTTGCTTTGCAAAAGAAGGACAAACTCACCCTGATCAAAGCGGGAAAACCTGCGCCGGTGTTTAGTCTTGATCGATATTTCGCGGGTTCGAAAATTTCATTGGATCAGTTCAAAGGGAATCTAACCTTGGTCGAATTCTGGATAGCCCACTGCGGATTTTGTATCGCGGCAGTTCCGAAGCTCAATCTTATTTCACGTCAGTATCGGGATAATGGACTGGAGACGATTTCGATCAATATGTACGATCCGCCCGCGACGATCGAAGCTTTCAGCAAGAAGAACAAGCCTGAGTATCCGATCCTGACCGGCGGCGACTCGATCGCCGTAGCCTACGGCGTAGAATCTTATCCGGCGTTTGTCCTCATCGATAAGTCAGGCAATGTCGTGTATTCCTCGAGCGGCCTCGAAGAAGAAAAACTTGCAGCGGCGATAGTCGTGAACCTAACACAATGAAATCTCTGATCATATTTCTATTCTTTTGTACGGCCGTCGCGGTACATGGCCAGTGGATTAAGCAAACCGTCAACACGACGGCTGCGTTTCGCGGGCTTTCGGTTGTAAGTGAAAAGGCAATCTGGGCGAGTGGTACGGGCTGGACGATTATCCGTACGGTCGACGGCGGGAAAGCGTGGGATGTGATCACGGTTCCGGGAGCAGACAAACTCGACTTTCGAGACATCGAGGCGTTCGACGCGAACACGGCTTACATACTCAGCATCGGCAACGGAGCGGATTCACGGATCTATAAAACGATCGACGGCGGGAAGACTTGGAAAGAGCAGTTTCGCAATGCGAACGAGAAGGCATTCTTCGACGCTATCGCCTGTTGGGATGCGAAAAACTGCATCGCGATGAGCGACCCCGTTGATGGCCATTACGAACTTATCAATACCACCGACGGCGGGACGTGGAAGCCGATCGTAAGCAATCAACTTCCCGCTGCCAAGGATGGTGAAGCGGCGTTCGCGGCGAGCGGAACGTGTCTTTATATCAACCCGGCGAACGGCGATGTGTTTCTCGTTTCGGGCGGAAGTGACGCTCGAGTATTCAAATCAACCGATCGCGGGAGTTCGTGGACTACGGCAACTACGCCGATCGTAAAGGGAACCGCGGGAAGCGGTATTTTTTCGATCGCATTTCGAAACGCGCTCCACGGAACGATAGTGGGCGGCAACTATGAGAAGCCACGCGAGGCGGTGAATGCGATCGCATTCACGCGTGACGGGGGCAAGACCTGGTATGCCGGCGAGGGCTTAAGCGGTTACCGATCGGGCGTTACGTACGTAGACGATAAGGCTGTGATAGCCGTTGGTACAAGAGGCGCTGATATCTCAAGCGACCGCGGCAGAACATGGAAGAAGGTCGGCGATGAGAATCTCAACGCGGTGGTGGCAAAAGGGAAAAAAGCTGTCTGGGCGGTCGGCCCTAAGGGGCTTGTACTGAAGATGAAATAGAGATGATAAAGAAAACCAGCAGAAAACTCTCCGACACATTCAAAGAGTTCATCAAGAACGAGCGCTCCGGAGCGATCATTCTGATCGTGTGTACCGCTATCTCACTGATCGTCGCCAATACCGCCCTAGGTCCGGACTATCTGTCTTTTTGGCAGGGATACATCGGGCCGCTGAGCGTCGAGCATTGGGTCAACGATGGGCTGATGGCGATCTTCTTTCTGCTGATCGGGTTAGAACTCGAGAGAGAGCTTTATGTTGGCGAGCTTTCAAATGTTCGTAACGCACTGCTGCCTATAATTGCAGCGGCGGGGGGATTGGCAATTCCGGCTTTAATCCACTTTGGACTGAACTACGGAACGCCGACCCAAGCCGGTATCGGTATCCCGATGGCGACGGACATCGCGTTCGCGATAGGCGTGCTCGCGTTGCTAGGAGACCGGGTCCCGGCGTCGCTGAAGGTCTTTCTAGTCGCTCTCGCGGTGATGGACGATCTCGGGGCGATCATAGTGATTGCCATCTTCTATACGGCCAACCTCTCTCTCGCTTATCTGGGCCTCGCGCTGGGAATGTTCGCGCTTCTGGGAGTAATGAACCGGCTGCGGGTGATGTCGATGGTCCCGTATCTGATCGGCGGATCGTTGATGTGGTTCTTTATGCTCAAGTCAGGCGTGCATGCGACCATCGCCGGTGTGCTGCTTGCTTTCACGATTCCCTTTACCCCCAAGGAAGATGACCTCGATTCGCCGTCGCATCGGCTGGAGCTTTATCTTCACAGGCCGGTCGCATTTCTGATATTGCCGGTCTTCGCACTTGCCAATACCGGTATCGTTATGGGCGGCGATTGGGTGAATGATCTTGCGTCAAGCAACAGTCTGGGAATCATCATCGGCCTCGTTACGGGTAAGCCGATCGGCATCACCCTGCTTGCCTTCATTGCGGTAACGGTTGGCATCTGTCGACTACCACTAGACCTCAACTGGAAGCACATTTTCGGTGCGGGATTGCTTGGCGGCATCGGCTTTACGATGTCGATCTTCATCACGAATCTAGCTTTCGTAGGAGGTGATACGACATTCATTGCTGAGACCGTCAATTCATCTAAGATGGCGATCTTGTTGGCATCGCTGACGGCCGGAACTGCGGGATTCATCTGGCTCAAGTTGCTCGGC
>JAQSDP010000251.1 GCA_029945985.1 bacterium
GATAAACTTTAACGAAGAGTTCGAATTCCCGAATCACTAAAAACACCCAGAGAGCCTAGGTGTTTTCACTCAAACACAAATTCGGATACGGTTTATCACTCTGCTTGCTTGGAGAGAAGGTAGCGGGCGATCTCGACACGGTTAGCAAATTGTTTTTTCGCGAGAATGTGGCTCACGTGGTTCTCGATAGTGCGGACACTTAAATTGAGTTCTGCCGCGATTTCCTTGTTGCTGAGGCCGCGGGCAACGGCCTCCCCGACGCGCCATTCGGCTTCAGTGAGTTCCTCATCGCGAACGAAAACCGTTTCCTCAGGCACTTCGCTCCCAACGAGCCGGGCTATTGTGGAATGTGTACGCTCAACTCTCTCGAGAATGCTGCGAACTACGGCGATCAACTCGTCGGGCTCAAAGGGTTTAGAAAGATAAACATCCACACCCGACCTAAATCCCTCGACACGATCTTCCGTCTCGTCTTTAGCCGAAAGAAAAACTATCGGTATCAACGAGAAATTGGCGGTGGAGCGCAGCCTCCGGGCAAGTTCGTAACCGTCAATTCCTGGCATCCGCACGTCGCTGACAATCAGATCCGGTGGGTCCTGAGCAATCATAGTGAGCGCTTCCCTACCGCTCCGCGCCGTTTTTACATCAAAACTTTCGTCACGCAAAACGGCCGCAACCGCCCGCAGCAGATTCGGCTCGTCGTCGACAATTAATAAACGCCTGGACATCTTCGTCGCTCTTAGGTGATTTTGAATCTATCTCGAGAGCCTAGTTTATCTCGAAACTCACGCCTTGCACATAATTCCCTCCCCAAAAGCTGGGAGGTGCCGACCTCAGACTACAAGAAAAGTTGGTTGTAAGTGAAAATACCTATCGGATAAGAGTAAGAATACCCTCGAACAAAGGGTGAAGATTCGAGACAATGAACTCAGTTTAGCTGATCTCGGAATCTTGGTCGGAGGATCTTGGATCCTGTCTCCCCGAGAAATAAGCGTATTGAAAAAGGGGAAAATTATTATGAACAACAGAAATTCTTTCACATTAAGAATACTTAGAACAACCATTACCGCAGTCGCGTTCGCGCTCGTCTTATCTGGCTTGGCGGCAACTTCTCAGGCTCAGCGGTCGGTACGAGTCAATGACCGGCAGGTAGAAAATATTATTCGCAACATTGAACGCCGAAGCGACAATTTCCGACGTAGTTTCGATGCTGCGCTCGACCGCAGCCGACTGGACGGCACGTACGCTGAAGATAATGTGAATGAGTTCGTTAAATCGTTTGAAGACGCGACCAACGATCTACGCTCACGTTTTAACGGAAGAACGGCGTTAGCGTCCGACGTTGATAATGTCCTGAACCGCGCCGCAATGATCGATCAATTTATGCGGACAAACCTGAGGCAACGCCGGGTTCAGGGCGATTGGGCGCTGCTCAAGAGCGATCTGCAGCGTTTGGCTAATGCCTACAGCGTGGCATTCAACCTTAACGGACGTGTGCTGCCGCCCTCTGTTGTCGCCGGACAGGTGCCGTACCGCGTTAGCGACTCGCAGGTGCAGGCTTTGCTCAATCGGATAGAAACGCGAACCGACACATTTCGCACCAGCTTCGACCGGGCGATAGATCGCAGCCGATACAATGAAACGAACCGCGAAGAGAACGTCAATGAGTTTGTGAAGGATTTCGAAAATCTAACAGACATGCTTAGAAGGAAATTCGACGATCGGACGTCCGTTGATATGGACGTGTCACATGTCTTGGTTCGCGCCTCGCGTATCGATGATTTTATGAAGCGTAATCTTCGCCGCGAGAGTATCGCACAGCGCGACTGGCGGAATTTGCGGACTGATCTGAATCTGCTTTCGAACTATTACAGTCTCGCTTTCAATCTTGATAATCGGCGGAACATGCCCGTATACGTCGCGGTCTTAGCCGAGGGACTAGCAAATGCTGACGAGCGTTTCACCGGAACTTACCGGTTGAACACGCTGCAGAGCGATACTGCGCGCACGGTTGCTGGACGCGTGACGAGCGGTTTGAACCAGAATGCACGTAATCGAATATTCGACAATCTTGTCAGACGGCTTGAATCGCCGGAAATGCTTGCGGTCCAACGACACGGAATGCGTGTAATGCTCGCTTCAAGCCGTTCTCCGCAAATGACACTCGATGTTGACGGACAACTTCATAACGAACGCTATCCGAACGGCAAGCTTTCAAATGTGCGAACCACGCTGGTCGGCGACACGCTGACCGTGATTTCCAACGGCGACCGTGCCAACGATTTCACGGCTGTCTTTACTCCAATGGATAATGGACGCAGGATGCTTGTAACCAGAAGCGTTTACGCCGAACAGCTAAATCAGCCCGTAACGGTTAGAAGCTATTACGACCGAACCGACCAGCTAGCTCGATTCGATATTTACAACAGTAGCAATTCCGGCCCGTTAACAAATGTCGGCCCGGCTGGCAGTTTCATCGTGCCCGGCAATCAGATGCTTATTGCCTCGTTGAATGGAAATCTTTCGACCAGGACGGGGCGCGAGGGAGATCGGTTCACAATGACGGTCCGCAGTCCGTCGCAGTATTCGGGTGCGATCATCGAAGGATATATTTCAAACCCCAATCGTTCAGGAAGGGTAACCGGACGATCTGAAGTGACGCTGAATTACGAAACAATTCGCTGGAATAATCAAACCTACCGATTCGCCGGTATTACCGAAAACGTGCGAACGGTGTCCGGCGAGACCGTGCGAATTGATAATGAAGGAACTGTCAGAAGCGGTGACAATCAAACCAATCAGACGATCGGCCGCACCGCGATAGGAGCCGGAATCGGAGCATTGCTCGGCGCGATAATCAGCGGCGGTGACGGGGCAGCCATCGGAGCAGCCGTGGGCGCTGGTGCCGGAGCCGGATCCGTTTATGTTCAGGGGCGTGACGATCTCGAGCTCATGACAGGCGCCGAGTTTACCATTCGGTCGACCGGTCCGAATTCGTAAATTAAATCGCCCACACTATATATCGCTTCGCAAGACCTGATAAACCAGCTTGCGAAGCGATATTTTTTTCGATTGAATCACAACCTATGAGGAAATTGAATCACAACCTATGAGGAAAACAAATGCAGTGATTCGAGAACGGATAGACTCAGAGCGGAAAAGCCTGCTGTCGCAATTCGAAAACTGGCTTGATACGCCGATGCTGATCCTCGGATTCGCGTGGCTGGCGCTGCTCATCTACGAGCTTATATGGAATTTGACACCGGCACTCGAAATAGCCGGAACAATTATCTGGATAGTCTTCATAATCGATTTCGCAATCAGATTTGGTCTCGCGCCGGACAAAACGGACTATCTTAAGGCGAACTGGCTCACTGCCCTTGCACTGATCGTACCCGCGCTTCGCGTGCTCAGGATCTTTCGGGCGTTTCGTGTGCTGAGGGCTGCGAGGGCCGCGCGCGGCGTCCGTCTTTTTCGCGTATTGTCCTCGCTGAATCGGGGAATGAAATCGCTCGGGGCAAGTTTTGGGCGTCGCGGTTTCGGATACGTTGTCGCTCTCTCGGTGGTAGTTATTTTTGCGGGCGCCGCCGGGATGCTGGCGTTCGAGAATGAGGTCGACGGAGGAATTAAAACGTACGGCGAGGCGTTATGGTGGACCGCAATGCTCCTGACGTCGATCGGCTCGGATTATTTTCCAAGGACTGCGGAAGGCCGCATCTTGTGCTTTATTCTCGCACTGTACGGTTTCGCCGTGTTCGGTTATGTAACGGCAACACTAGCAACATTCTTTGTCGGCCGCGATGCCGAGAATAAGGAATCTGAGATCGCAGGCGCAGAAGACATTCTGGCGCTTCGGAACGAGATAGCTCTGCTTCGTGGCCAGATCAACAAGATGGATCGGAAATCGGACAAAATACCTAACAATAGAAATGTTTAACAGAATTAGACAATTGTGGTCCGACCTGCGTGCAAGCTTATGGTTTGTGCCGGGGCTGATGATTGTCGCTTCCATCACCGCCGCGTTAGCTATTATCGACGTCGA
Organism: bacterium; assembly: GCA_029945985.1. GTDB lineage: Bacteria > Acidobacteriota > Blastocatellia > Pyrinomonadales > Pyrinomonadaceae > OLB17. Next base: position 4,043 of record JAQSDP010000251.1, read on the forward strand.
TTCCACTATTGAAGTCGAATTGCTTGCTGCCTTCCCGCGTGTGTTCGGTCTCGGTGCCGACGGGTCACGGGGAATGCTTAC
>JAQSDP010000252.1 GCA_029945985.1 bacterium
CCATCTGAAACAGCGATGAATCGACGGATCGGCTTTTCATTGATCTGGAATCCCAGGGAAGGAGCAAAGTTGACAACCCGGAACACACCATCCGTATTCTCCAACTCGAGCCACACGCTTGGCGCGTCCACCAAGGTTGTCTCTATTTGAAGATCGCAGGTTTCATCGGAGCCAATTCGTACCCTTTCTTCAGAGAAAAACTCGGTCCGCTTTTCGCCGCCGACCGTGATGTGAATAATGATCCCTGTTGCCATTTATCGCGTGAAAATACTCGCGCTCAAACGTTCAAGTCTAGCATAAACACGAGTTTCTTCGATGCAATAACAGGTGCGTTCGTGGCAAAATATAACCGTATTTAATACCCAGCACCTTAGGGTCAGGCTCAAGGCACAGTCAGAATGGCGCAAACCAAATTTATTACCGATCAAGAGCAGCTTGAAAAGCTCGCTCCGATGCTCAAGGCGCCGATCAAGCGTCAGATCTTTGTTTGCAACGGCAAATCATGCGCCGCTGTTGGTTCAGCTGAGGTGAAAGCGGAGTTTTCGCGAATCCTCGAGGAGAAAGCGCTACGCCAAGGTAAGGAATCGAAAGGCCGCAACCCTCTCGGTGAGATCCTTCTCACGGATTGCGGCTCAATCGGATTTTGCTCCGTCGGTACCGCGGTTATGGTACATCCTGACGGTACTCTCTACGGGCAGGTTACCGCCGACGACGTCCCGGAATTAATCGAACGACATATCGAAAACGGGGAATTAGTCGAAAGGCTTGTCCTAATGAAAGTTCCGGTGGCCTGAGGCGCGAGAAGGTCATCAAAAGGTCATTGTCTGCCCGCGAATGCACAGGCTGGTCCGCGGCGAAGACAATAGATTCTGGGTCTCGTATGTGAAGACCGCCGGCGATAATCCCGCGGTAATGATCACGGTACAATCCATCGCAAAGCCGAAGTTACGGCCGGCTCCTAGAGCAAGACGATACGGAATCGGATGAGCTTGTACTGAAATCCTGAAGAAAAGGGCCGCAGTTTCTTGAACTTGAAGTTGTATTTCATTTCTATCTTCCTGCGTATAAATGACTTACCTTGACATGGGTTGCAGTGGCTCGGTAACCTGTGTTTGGGAATAGATATTTATGGCACGATCAGAACTAGTCGAGCATCTGAACAAGGCACTGAGTTACGAACTCGCCGCGGTAATTCAATATTCACAGCATAGCTACTTGATCACCGGACCGGATCGTGAGGTCTTCAAAGATTGGTTCCGCGATCAGGCGGAAGAGGCTCAAGACCACGCAGAGACGCTGGGGGATAAGATCGTCGCTTTGGGCGGTATTCCGTCAGTTGAGCCGGCGATGATACGACAGTCGACTGAGCTGAAGGAGATGCTCAAGCAGGATCTCGAACTCGAAAGGGAAGCGCTAACGGTATATATGGCAGCTTGGGCTGCCTGCGACGACAACGACCTGCCGCAAAAGTTCTGGCTGGAAGGCCAGATCTCGGATGAACAGATGCACGTTGAGGAACTTGAGAAATTGACCTCAGAGCGTACGGCACGGGTGAATTCCGAAAAGATAGTTCTTAAAGAGATCTAGAGAATAATATTTTGAACAAGAAAAGGCCCGCTTGCTTTAATGCAAGACGGGCTTTTCATATGCCGTAACGCCTAAAAGTCGAGCAGGTCAGCTGAGAGGATATCGTCGCCCTCACGCCGGAGCTTGCCGTTAGCAGCAACAAACTGATCCGCAAGCACGTCCAGCATATCGGCATCGACCGTTATCGTCTTCTGAACGAACCAGCCGATCCCGTCGGCGTAGCCCGACATTCGGATAACCGCCTTATCGCCCTCGATGCTTACTTCGACCTTCTTATCTTCGAGGGCCGCGATTGTTCGTTCGCTCGAGATTTGTTGATTAGATAGCATTATCAAAAATGAAAATCAATTTCAATAAGAAACCTAACAGGAAAAAAAGATCCCGTCAAATTCTAACGCGTTAGATCGGATGGGATCGTTTCTGTATTCCGGACTTTTATTTTTCGAGACGGTCTTTCGCCCTTTGAATAAAGACCTTGATCATCTCCGTGATCTTTTTGCTCATCTCGGTGCTTATTACTGATTCGCCCGCCAAGCCGGCAAGCATATGAAGCTCACGGGCTGATTTTCGGCGTAGCTCAACCATCTGCGAGAAGTGGATGAGAGTGGTATCGCGTGCTTTCTCGAGGAAATCAGCCGAGAAACGAAGGAAGTTCTGCGTCTCTTTCGCAACCGGGAACCACTCGATGCGCTCCTCAGACTTTTCGGCGAGTTCAACTGCGAACTTCTGGATCATCTTGCCCACGATCGGAATGTCAGCCTCGATCTTCCAGTGCGAGACTCCTTTCGCATCCGTATGAATGGCAGCAATACCCGGCATGAGATCGGCAAAGTTGCTTAGATCCGAGAAGAACTCGCGAACCTGATCAGCAGGAGATTTAATCTCGATGGCGTCACTGTAACCGGCTTTAACTGTAAACATAGCTTCGATTAGCGTAACTCGAATCGACTGCATATCGTGTATGGCAGCATACTCAGAATACACCATTGAACGCGATGGCATTGAAGAATTGTCGCGTCGTCGACCGGGTCATCCCACGGTAAAATGGATCCTCCGCAAATAGCACAACGTGTCCGCTGCCTGTCGATTCGTCGATAATGTATGAAGTGCCCTTCAGCAAACGCTCCGTGTTACCTTCCCAGACGAAACCTGAGATGGTAAGCGGACGCCGTGGGTTGGCGTCAAACACAACCGCGTTCGTCCCTTCTTTTGAGTAGCGGAAGAAATATCCGCTCTGGAGCAACACTGAGATCTCACTCTGATCGACTCCGTAATTGACATATGACGTGCGATCGACGGTCGCGCGGAACATCGCACCGGCCAGCGGTTCGGGAACGTTATTATTGTTCGCAGAAGGCGACATTATGGGAGGCAATGCCGCGCCGACCTCAGGAGTCCGATCGTCCGGCAGGGTGGCGGGCGTGGCCGTCGGGGCGGGTGAGGGCGATGATGACGGCTTGTCTTCCGGAACCTTGCCTTTCTGCTCGTCATCTGCGCTTCCGACCATCTTGGATGACGTCAGGGCTACGTCCTTCATCGTTGCAAACACGGACGCCCCCGAGATCGTGATAACGGTTCCGCCTGCCTGTGCAAACTCCTTGACCGTTGCTGCCCCAGCGGTTCCAAGCTGACCCATATAACGTCCCGGGGAGCCCTCCGGAAGGATCAAGACGTTGTAATCTTTTAGTCCGCCTCCCCTGATTGTCGGAAACGTCATCGGCGTGAATTTAATTCCATACTTATCGAACGTCCACCAGATTCCACCGTAAGATTCCTGGGTTACCCCCTCGTCCGCCGCGATAGCGATCTTCGGCTTTTTGAGCGCGAGGACGTTCTCACCCCCGACCCCCGTATCGCCTTCATCTGAATATCCTGAGTTCACGGGAACGACATTAACTCCCATCTCAGCGGAATACTTCGCTATCGCGTCGTGGATCGTATCAGGATTCCGAGACACGCGGACGACGAAGGTGCCCGGCTTCCAATTACGCCCGCCTGCGTTCAACTGCCGGCTCGCCACCGCGACTCTGAAGTCGCTCTGCATAAGGCGCATCACCATTGCGACCGTGGTGTCGGTTTCGTACGGAATTACGTATGCGATAGCGGCCCGGCCTGTGACGCCGCCACGTCGAGCGGTGTCAATAAAGGCTTGGTCGACGAACGTACTCGCCACGTTCGGAGCGTCCTCGGTCCAATGCGCGTTCAATCCGAATCCCAGAGGCAAGGACCAAGCGGTAATGTCGTAGAAACCGTATTGCTCTTTCGGCTGACCAGGGCCGCGCATCTGATTCCGGCGGAAACGTGCCATACTGTCGTCGACGAACGCTTTGTCCTGAGGCGTGTCAGGTTCGAGGATGGCCTTGATCAAGATCCGCTGCGGTTGGTTCATATCTATAACATACGAGCCAGCTGGAAAAGTTTTCCGCTCAACCTTGGACTCCTTGTCGAAGTAGGTGTGTGCGGTTGGCGACGTGAATGCGGAGTTGGCGACTTTGACCTCGATATTAGAAAGACGCAG
>JAQSDP010000253.1 GCA_029945985.1 bacterium
ACCGGGTCCTGCCTGTCGAATTCTGCGTAGATCTGCCCTCAGTATTGACCCGATTGTCGCGCAAATAAACCGTCATCTGAGCGCCCTGAGACGTGCCTTGAACCGCATCTTCTACTCGTGCCGGATTGCCCCGAAGTACGACGACTTCGCCCGCCGCTGTGTAGCTCGCAAAGTCACCGGTTGCTCGGCGCTTTGGCTGGGTGATCACTACGTTACCCTCTACTTCTGTCTTCGATAGCTCGTTCCTGTCATCGAGATAAACGTCAGCTTTGCCGCCTGTAATGCGGTCAGACGCTTGGCGGATGTCGACCGAACCAACATACCGGAGCAGACGCGTATCACGCATATAGGTCATAGAACCCGACGAAGCGGACACCGGAACGGTGGTCTCCTTTCCGTTCTCTTTTCGCTTCACATCATAGAGCAGACTCTGCACGCCACCTTCCGCGTCGAACTGTCCTTGCTGCTGGCGGATCGTAAACTTAGCTGCGCGAATATAGCTCTTATCCTGCCAACCGCGGGCGTTTCCCGTATACACGGCGGTCTCCGCTCGATGATCGATCTCGGCATTGGCGGCGGTTACATAAACCGGCTTATCCGTCTGTCCAAACGGAGTCGCTCCACCCGTGGACTTCTGGCTGTAATAGGTTGTACTGGCAGAAGTTCTTAGAAACGACTTCTGATTCTGAGTATCCCAATCAATCTCTTTCGCCTTCGCTCGAGCACGCGAATCCCAGACCGTCGGCTCCCCGCCGCGAAGACGAACTACCTTATCGGCGTTCGTGAATGAGATGTCATCCGCGATGCCGTTTCGATCGAGTTCAGAAAATTTCGAATCACCTTTCGCTTCCAGCACTTGAAGATCACGCGAGCCTTCCGCGAACACGGCGTTTAGCGTATTCGCGGTCAGAGTCTGATTGCCGCGCTGATCCGAAGGAACGGTCGGGACGCGAACGGTCTTGGTTCCCTTTCCGCCCGTGCAATCCTTCGCGTTGTTACCCGTGGGGAAGAACGCGCAAGCGAATCGCGGAGCGTTGATAGTTGTTTTATAGTTCTCGACGCTTGCCTTCAACGGTTCAATGAATAGTTCGGCGTTCCCAACTGCTTCGGCACGCTGCATATTCTTGCCGTCCGCAGCGAAGAACGTTTTGACCGCGTCGGCCGTCACGCGTTTGTTAGCTGAATCGGGAGCGTTGTTGGGCACGTCCAACTGGATCGTCGTGCGGCCATCCGTCGACATCTGCTGAAGCACGCCGCCGTTCCCAAAATTCAGTGCGATCGACTTCGGTGTCGACATGGTCACTTTCGAGTATTCGCCTGCGTTAGTCGGCGTAAGAACTGCCGACGCGTTCGTCACCGCGTTCGCCGACGTCATTGTCTGCCCGTCCGCAAGATTCGCGACCAACTCTCCCGACGCTACCTCGATGGTCCGATCAGTCTCGATCTGGCGAATGTATCCGTTACCGCGTATCGTCGCTTTTTTGAGCTTGTTCGACGGATAGAGTTCCGCGAAGATCGCGTCACCTTTCGCGTAATTATTTCCCTGAGTGATGTCCGATCCGCCGGTAAGGTCCGCGGTTCCGGCGTTCTGAACGTAAACCGCGTGAGCCGCATTGATCGTCGTCGGGGCCTGGTCTTCAGACGTCACGATGTTCACTGCTTCCCGAAGTGTGAAACGATCAGGCTTTTCATACAGACCGTATCCGGCTCGGATCTTAGTTGGAGCCTTGCCGTTTTCGTTTGAATCGATCGCAACCTCACGAAACATCTCCGCGGACCTAACGTCCCGCTTGTTTCCGTCGATCACCGCGAGCGAAACTAGCGCGTCGCCGGATGAGAGATCCGTTGTTCGAGCAGGATCCTTCGTCACCGAATGGATCTTTACTCCGCCGTTCAAATGGATCATCTCCGCAAACTGGTCGTACGTCGCCTTTCCCGCCGCAAGTGTGTACGACGCATTGCCAGTATGCTGGTCGCTATCGAACTGGCTGATATTCACATCACGGTGCAGTTCAACCTTTTTCTCGGCGATCTTCACCTCAGCGCCGAACGCTGTACCCGCCAGATTGTCCCGCTGAAACGCAACCGCCTCCTCCGCGAACGCTGTGTCCGTTGCTTTCTTGTATGTAAGCTGTTCCGTCTGAACCTTGAGCCGGTCACGTGTATCGATCTTTACCGCACCCGCCAGATACGCCGTGAAATTCTTATCCACTTCCGGGACATACACCGCCTTCAGAGCATTGATCTTGTCCGATGTGCCGCTGCCGCCCTGATCGAATATCTCGAAGAAAGCGTTCTCGAGTTCCTGGTGATTGTCGGTGAAGGTGGTGGCTTTGTCTGCCTTAACAAAATACTTCGCAACGCCGCCGTCAAACTCGGTTCGCTCATAGCCGGTAACCTCCGCGACCACATCCTTCGAGAGATTCGTCGGCAGGCTCGTCATTCGAAACTCCGGCTTTCCGCTACCGCGATAGAACGCGACGATCAGAGCAAGAACGACAAGGACGGCCACACCCGCCGCTGCATAGCGGACGTATTTCGGCAAGTTCGCTCGGAACTGAAGGCCCTTAGTAGTTTGGGTTTGCGCCACTCTAATGTTGATTATCCGCCCTTAAATCCTGCACCACAAGCTGAAGCCTCTGGGTTCCCTGCCACACGTTAAGCTCTGTCGTGTAAGCTACTTCGATGCGTGAACCGGCCTCGAGCGTTCGCCCCTTTGACCGATCAACGCCATCCCACCAAACCGCCTCAAATCTTTTCCCTGCATCACTTTCGAGATATATTTTGAGATGCTTATCCTTCATCACGCGAAGCTCACCCTTGACCTTCAAGCCGCTGGTGACGAATACCGGTTTTGGATTGCCCGCTCCGAACGGTTCAAACTTATCGAGGTCCTTGAGGATCGGTAGGGCAAGTGTATCGGCTGACAGTCTCGCGTCGATCTTCAACGTTGGGAGGAGGTCGTCCTCAGTTAAGATCGTCGCGGCGTATGCATCCAGAGCCTTACACAGGTCCTCGATCCGACCCGTCGGGATCTTCATACCGGCAGCCGCAGCATGTCCGCCAAACTGATCGAATAAGTGTCCACAACTCTCGAGAGCCTCGAGCAAGTGAAAGTTCCCGATACTCCTTGCACTTCCGTGTGACGATCCGTTCTCGCTTGAAAGAACGATCGTGGGCCGATGCAGCCGCTCTGCTATTCTCGACGCCGCAAGCCCGATCACGCCTCTATGCCACCCATCACCGGACACGACGATGAACTTCGCCTCCGCAAGATCCGCCGTGGCGAGCAGCGCCTTTTCCGTGATCTCCTGCTGAACTTTTTGCCGTTCCTTGTTACGGCCGTCGAGGATCTGGGCCAGTTTGCGAGCCTCATCAAAGCTATCTGTCTCGAACAGTTCGACTATCTGTTTTGCCGCATCCATCCGGCCGGCGGCATTGATCCTCGGCGCGATGCGGAAGCCGATGTGCATGCTCGTCATCTCCGACGTGCAATCCGCGACTTCCATCAATGCCTTCAGTCCAACATTCTTTGTGTTTGGCAGATCGCGAAGACCCAGCGCGACGATCGCACGATTTTCACCCGTCAGCTTCATTATGTCGGCAACCGTCCCGATCGCCGCGATCTTCATGAAGGCCGGGACGAGATGTTCCTTACCATTCTGCCGCAGTAATGCGTGGGCGAGCTTAAATGCAACCCCAACTCCGGCGAGATGTTTGTCAGGATAGGGGCAGCCCGGCTGATTCGGGTTCACGACCGCATAGGCCGGCGGATTTCCACGAGCCTCATCCGACAAATGATGATCGGTAATGATCACATCGAGGCCGTTTTCTTTTGCCCACTCGAGCGGCTCGAAACTGCGAATGCCGCAGTCAACCGTGATCGCGAGCGTGACGTCGTCGGCCTGTGCGGCCTGAAGCGCCGGAATATTTACGCCGTAGCCCTCGGTAAACCGATGAGGAATATGGAAGGTGCTGACCCCGCCGAGGATCTGGATCGCCCGCCGGAGCAGCGTCGTGCCTGTCGTGCCGTCAACGTCGTAATCGCCCCAGATCAGAACCTTCTCGCCGTTATCGATCGCTCTTTGCAGCCGTTCGACGGC
>JAQSDP010000254.1 GCA_029945985.1 bacterium
AGCAGAAGCGCTCCCGTGTAGCGTGCGAGATATGCTTCAAGCCACTCGATGGTGTCCGCGTCGAGATGATTGGTCGGCTCGTCGAGGATCAGGATGTCGGGTTTGAAGATAAGCTCGTGTGCCAGGGCCACCCGCTTCCGCTGCCCACCGGAGAGAGTGCCCATCTTTGCCGAGGTATCGGTGATGTCCAGCTTCTGCAGCACGGCCCGCGCATTCGCCTCGATATCCCAGCCGCCGTTCATTTCGAGTTCGTGCTGAAGGTCCGTCATCCGCTGAAGCGTCGCATCGTCGTGCGCACCAGCGCCGACCTCATGGCAGACCGCCTCGTAATCCGCGATCGTCTGCATCACGCCGCTGCTCGAAGCAAAGATCGTCTCAAGCACGGTCAGGTTTTCGTCGTATGGCGGATTCTGCGAAAGATATGCAAGCGATTGGCCTTTCGCGCGCACGACTCGGCCGGTGTCCGGATCTTCGAGACCGGCAATGATCCGCAGAAGCGTCGTTTTCCCGGACCCGTTCGCCCCGATTATCCCGATCTTGTCACGGTCCTCAAGCCCTAGCGTGACACTCTCAAACAGCGGCTTAAAGCCATAATTCTTCGAGACATTTTCAAGCGATAAGATGTTCATTCAACGGTTCAAAAGGCTAAATACCTTCGGCTAGTCCAAAGAACTGGAGGTGGGGACAACGGTAAGTGTCCCGCGTTGGTCTTCCTGAAGGAGAAATGCACGAACAAACTTCTCGTCGATATCTTTGGGAGTTGATATATAGATCTCTTCAGCTTCTACTTCGATCGTCGCGCCCATAGAAGCGAGTTCATCCAACACTCCCTCCCGATTCTCGACAGACACATGATCGTGGAAAGTAACTTTATACATAGAGAACGAGCTACTTTTCCATCAACTCAATAAACCGCTCGAACAGATACTCAGAGTCATGCGGGCCGGGGGCGGATTCTGGGTGGTACTGGACCGAGAAGATCGGAAGTGTCTTGTGGCGGAGGCCGGCGACAGTGTTGTCGTTGAGGTTGACATGCGTGACTTCGACCTCGGCCGGCAGCGATTCGGGGTCGACCGCGAAACCGTGGTTATGCGAGGTGATCTCGACCTTGCCGGTGGTCAGGTCCTTGATCGGCTGGTTGCCGCCGCGGTGGCCGAACTTCATCTTGAACGTCTCGCCGCCGAAGACCTGGCCGAGGATCTGATGGCCGAGACAGATGCCGAACATCGGCACTTCCGATTCGGTCAGCTTCTTGATCTCGTCCACCACCGCCTTCATCGAAGCTGGATCTCCCGGCCCGTTCGACAAGAAGATGCCGTCAGGTTTCAGCGCGAGCACTTCCTCAGCAGACGTATCCGCCGGAACCACCGTCATCTTGCAGCCGTACTTGGCGAACTCTCGCAGCGAATTAGTCTTCACGCCAAAGTCGTATGCGACGACGTGAAACTTCGTCTCGTCCATCGCCGGATAGTCGAATGTTTCCTCGACCGTGACCGTCGTGGCGAGCTCGCGGTTCTTCATATCGGGCGAAGCAAGCACGCGTTCCAGCAGGGCTTTCGGATCTGATTCGACTGAAGATATACCTGCACGCATCGCACCCTTGTCGCGGATATGTCGGACGAGTGCGCGAGTATCGATATGTTCGATGCCCACGATGTCGTGCGCAGCCAGATATTCATCAAGCGATTGAGTCGCACGCCAACTCGACCTGATCCGACTGGCCTCTTTCACCACAAACCCCTCGACCCAAGGCCGACGCGATTCGACATCTTCTTCGTTAACGCCGTAGTTACCGATCAGCGGATACGTCATGCACACGATCTGCCCGGCGTAGCTCGGATCAGTCAAAATCTCCTGATACCCGGTCATCGACGTGTTAAAGACCATCTCGCCAAACGTCTCGCCCGCGGCCCCGAATGCCAAGCCCGTAAATGTCCGCCCGTCCTCTAAAACCAGGATCGCTTTGGTTCGCTCTGTCATTACTTAGGTAGTTTACCGAAAAAAAACCAAGAGGCCGAAGAGAGCTATGCAGCTATCTCGGCGCCTCGATGCCACACGCTCTAATTACTTTAGTTCGAGATCATCTGCCCGCATATCAGTGATCGGCGGTGTCGGCACTTCAGGATAATCGGCATGCCTAACGAACCCCACATTCTGCGGCTTCCAGTATCGGAAGAAAGCCCTACCGTATATGTACTTTTCGGGAACGAATCCCCAAGTCCGCGAATCCGCTGAATTGTCGCGGTTATCGCCCATCACAAAATATGTGTGATTTTTGACCTCGGTCCGTGGAAACGGGTATCGAGAATTGTTGTGTTCGGATGAGATATATGGCTCAACGAGCTCGACGTCGTTGACAAAGACCTTCCCTTCCTTGATCTCAACCGTCTCACCCGGGAACGCTATAAGCCGCTTTACGTAGCTTTTTGACGGATCTTCCGGATACCAAAAAACGACAATATCGCCGCGATCGAGATGTCCGAAACTTACGCTCTTAATGTCGTAATAAATGAACTTGTTAACCAGCAACCGCTCGCCGTCCCGAAGCTGCGGCAACATCGAACTTCCATCAACGACTACCGGCTGAACGAAAAATACGCCGAAAAGAATGAACGTGACGATTATCAGAAATACGTCGCGGACAAGCCGCAGCGTCTCCCACCAAAAGCTCCGTGAAGCCTCTTTCCGCAGATCGCGCGACTCGATACCCCCGTCGTCAGCCGACGAGATCAGCCCAAAATCGTATTGGTCTTTGTTCGAGAAAAGGGACATAATCTGGGGTAAACAAGGGCGTCAAACCGCAAAGGCGTTGTCACGATAGAAGTTAGCCTTGCGGCGCCGCTTTGTCAAAAGAATTCCTAAATGAACGAGCACATCAGGTCACTCTTTCCGGCCGCGAATAACTATACATACCTTAATAGTGCGGCAGTTGCGCCGATGCCATCGACCGCGGCCGAAGCCGTGATGTCGCAGCTCGCCGACGTGTCGAACCACGGCTCGGAACACTATACCGACTGGATCGCCACCAAGAATCGCGCCCGCGGCTTACTCGGTTTGATGCTGAACGTCCGCCCGGAGCAGATCGCCTTCATGCGAAACACGTCCGATGGGTTCGCGTCCGTCGCTGCCGGCATCGATTGGGCTGAGGGCGACAATATCGTGAGCTTTGCGGGCGAATTCCCCTCGAACTTCTATCCCTGGAGGCGGGTCCGAGACGAATTCGGCGTTGAGCTTCGCCTCTCCCCGGAACGAGATGGCCGCATCGACCTGGACGAGTTTTGCTCACTCGTTGACAGCAATACCAAACTCGTAGCGATCAGTGCCGTACAGTTCGCGAGCGGCTTTCAAGCCGACCTTGGCCGCATTGCCGAGGCAGCACACGCAGTCGACGCCCTCTTCGCCGTCGACATCATTCAGGCACTCGGCGCCCGCGGGTTCGACCTGACGGGCCTCGGCGTCGACATCGCGTCGAGCGCAAGCCATAAGTGGCTGTGTGCTCCGGAAGGCTGTGGATTTCTGTATTTGTCGGACGACGCGCGGAACCGAGTGAAGCCGATGCTGACTGGCTGGATCAGCGTTGAGACGCCGTGGGATTTTGAAGATCGCGAACAGCCCTGGAGATCTGACGCGCTCGCGTGGGAAAGCGGGACGGGATGTTCCTCTCTATTCTACGGCCTTGAGCAGAGCCTTAAACTTTTGACTGAAACAGGGTTGGACAAAATCGACAGCTATCTCGAAGCTCTAACCGATCAGCTTTGCGAGATGCTCGCAGGCAAGGATTATGAAATCCTCAGCTCACGCGCCCCCGGCGAGAAATCCGCGATCGTCTGCGTAAAACATCGCGGCGGAATCCATTGCAGCGACATCGCGAAGAACCTTCAGGCTGCGAAAATAATCGTCAGCCCCCGCAACGACCGCCTACGCATCGCCCCGCACTTCTTTAATAACCAGGATGATATTGAAAGGCTTGTGGAGCATTTGCCCTAGTCGGAAAGCTCATCGAGATTCAATCGCGTCAGGCCGCCAGCGTCGGAGTAGGCCGTGCGATTAGCCCGCTCCTGTTCGCGAAATCGGAAGAACACATAACCACCAGCAACCCCG
>JAQSDP010000255.1 GCA_029945985.1 bacterium
CGGATTTTATCGTTATCGGCAGCGGTGTCGCGGGCCTGCGGGCTGCTATTGCATTGGCTGAGACCGGCGCGGACGTGACCGTGCTTACCAAAGACAAGGCCAGCGAATCAAACACAGAATATGCGCAGGGCGGTGTGGCTGTCGTTCTTTCTGAGGATGACGATGCGGGCCTTCATGAGGGGGACACTCTCGTAGCCGGTGCCGGACTGTGTGACGAACGCGCGGTCGAGATCCTTGTTACCGAAGGCACGAAGTACATCAAGCAGCTAATCGAGTGGGGTACCGAATTCGACCGTGAGGGTGGGAAGCTTGTGTTTACGCAAGAGGCCGCGCACTCAAGGCGGCGTATATTGCATGCTCACGGTGACTCGACAGGGGCCGAGTTTGTCCGATCGCTGATCGCACGTGCACGGCAGGAACGCACGATCAATCTACTCCCATTTGCGAACACGGAAAGCTTGATCGTGCAGGATGGCCGATGCACCGGCGTGAGATTTCTCGACCCGATATTGCGTTCTCCTCGCGAAGTCTACGGCAAGGCGGTGATCATATGTACGGGCGGTGCGGGCCAGCTCTATCAGCATACGACTAATCCTCCGGTCGCAACGGGCGACGGAATGGCCATGGCGTATTTCGCCGGAGCCGAGATGGCGGATATGGAGTTTATCCAGTTCCATCCGACCGCGTTAAGTGTCGACGGCGCTCCGCGATTTCTGCTTAGTGAAGCCATGCGTGGCGAGGGCGGAATATTGCGAAACCTTCAAGGTGAGCGTTTCATGAGCCGTTACGATGAGCGGCTCGAACTTGCTCCACGCGACATCGTTTCAAGATCTATCGTCGCGGAGATGCGGCGGACGGGTTCGCGTAACGTTTCCCTCGACATGACCTCACTCGATGCCGACTTCCTTCGTGACCGCTTCCCAAAGATCGATGCGACGTGCCGACAGTTCGGGCTCGACATCGCGAAAGATATGCTGCCAGTCTCGCCCGCGTCGCACTACTGCATGGGCGGGATTCGAACGGACTTGCACGGCCGTTCAACGGTGATGGGCCTATACGCAGCGGGCGAGGTCACCTGCACAGGCGTCCACGGAGCGAACCGGCTCGCGTCGAATTCGCTCCTTGAGGGCCTTGTGTTTGGTGCGAGAGCGGGAGAAGCAGCGGCGAGCGACGCTGGTGAGTGGCCGGTGACCGCCGGTATGAATGATCCGGTCTCGTTCGGTGCCGGCCGTACCGCGATCGCTACGGCGGTCAAAAAGCGGGTGAAACGGGTGATGTGGGAACGCGTCGGCATATTGCGCGATAGAGCATCGCTCCAGCGTGCGATCGCAGAATTCGAGCAGATCGAACGTTCAAATCTTGGAACGTCGTCGCGCAACTTTGTGACGCTCGCCCTTCTCGTCGCGCGTGCAGCTCTATGGCGCGAGGAATCACGCGGGGGCCACTTCCGCAGCGACTTTCCTGAAAAGCGTGAAGAATTTCGCGTTCACTCGATCCAGAAGGTCGGAAGTGAGACAAGTTCCAGCAAACAGATCGACTTTCAGCCCTCTGCCGAAGCTGCTGCGTAGAGCTTCTCGAAACTCGGATCCTGTGGTAAAAATACCGGTACCCACCTGAACCTGTTCGGTCATCTTTGGAGAAAATTCGGGACTTATGAGCAATGTAACCACGTTGAACCTTGCGTCTATCGTGACGCATCAAGCACGGCTGGCACCGCAGAAAGAAGCCATCGTTTGGAACGAGACTCGAATAAGCTACGGCCAACTCGAGGCGATGTCGAACAAAGTTGCGAACGCTCTGGTAGCCCTGGGGATCGGGTTTGGCGATAAGGTCGCGTTGAATTGCCCGAACCTGCCGTATTTTCCGATAGTCTATTACGGGATCCTGAAGGCGGGTGCGGTCGTGGTTCCGACGTGCGTTCTATTTACGCCTAGGGAGATCGAGTATCAGCTCCGCGATTCCGATGCCAAGGCGGTGTTCGTGTTTGAAGGAACTGACGAATTACCCATGGGCGCGAGTACGAAGGAGGCGTTCGACAAGGTTGAAACGTGCGAGCACCTTATCGTGATGACGAAAGATCCCGCTGGAGCATCGCCTATCGAGGGGCACAAGACGCTCGGCCAGACGATCTTCCCGCAGCCGGATACATTTGGCTTGTATCCCACTGCTCCTGAAGATACGTGCGCGATCCTTTACACGTCGGGAACGACCGGTCAACCGAAGGGTGCTGAACTTACCCATTTTAACCTCTGGTCAAACTCGGTCACCACTTACAGCAGCCACCTTCCGAACGTTGACTTCACAGATGGCGAGCAGAAAACAGTCCTCATCACACTACCGCTCTTCCACACGACGGGCCAGACCGTGCAGATGAATACACACATCTATGCCGGTAATCGCGTTGTTCTGCTCCCGAGATTCGAGCCGAAATCGACGCTGGATGCGATGATCAAGGAAAAGGTGAATTTCTGGGTTGGCGTGCCCACGATGTACTGGGCCTTGCTCAAATACGCAGACGAGACGGGCGCGGACATCAGCGGTGTGAAAGAAAATATGCGCGTCTGCACCTCCGGCGGGGCACCGATGCCAGTCGAAGTGATGAGGGCGTTCGAAGAGAAGTTCGGTGTAAAGGTTCGCGAAGGTTACGGCTTGAGCGAAACCTCGCCACTCGCGTGCTTTAACCACTTCGATAAGCCGTCGAAACCGGGTTGGGTCGGGCAGCCGATCTTCGGGGTGGAGGTGATCTGCGCGGACGAGAACGATCAAGAGGTCGAGCGGGGCGAGCGTGGTGAGATCCTGATCCGTGGAAACAACATTATGAAGGGCTACTATAAGCGGCCCGAGGCGACGGCTGAAGCCTTTAAGAACGGATGGTTCCACACGGGCGATGTCGGCATCATGGACGCGGAGGGTTACCTATCCATCGTAGATCGAAAGAAAGATATGATCCTGCGCGGGGGATACAACGTTTATCCGCGCGAGCTTGAAGAGATCATCATGACCCACCCGGCAGTCTCCCTGTGTGCGGTGATAGGGGTACCCGACCAAAAGATGGGCGAGGAAGTGAAAGCCTTCCTTGTGCTTAAAGAAGGAGCTCAACTCAACGATGCGGACTTCATCGACTGGTGCAGAAAGCAGTTTGCGGCAAACAAATATCCGCGATACGTCGAGTTTCGGGATAGTCTTCCGATCGGGAATACGGGCAAGATCTCAAAACTCGCCTTGCGCAAGGAATTGGAAGGTAGATAAGGTCGGTTACTTTCAGTAGTAGGCCCACTAATTTGAACTTCTTTGCGTCCATTGCGGATTTGCTTAAAACTTCTGAATAGATGCTTCGCGCTAAGCTGATCGCCATTTCTCTTTTCGCTGTAATAGCGCTTGCCGCGTGCGGTTCATCAGAACCGACCCGTTTCTCCATCGCGGCAGACCCGGGCTACGCATCATCCTTGTTTCGGCAGAACTGCGCCATCTGTCATGGGCCCGAGGGCGATGGCAGGACGCTGGATGATGGCACAATCGTCCCGTCTCTCCGCGTCGGCGAATTCAAGAAGAAGTCCGAAGCGGATGTCTACAATCAGATCTCGGAAGGCGGCAACGGCATGACGCCATTTCGCACGCAGCTTTCCGAAAGAGAAATGCGCTTGCTTACCGAACTTGTTCATAACAAACTAAGGCAATGAAGATCCTAATCACGGGAGCCAGCGGCTTGATCGGCAGGGCATCGCAGAAGTCCTTCGGAGAGAAAGGATACGAGTTGCTCCTTGCGACGCGCAGCGAGCCGAAGAAGCCTTCGCAGATACAGTGGAATGCGATCACCGGGTTTCGCGACGAAGATATCGGACGGCTGGAGGGGCTCGACGCGGTGATCCACCTTGCAGGCGAGGGTATAGCGGGACTGCGTTGGACGGACGAGAAGAAGAAGGCGATCCGCGATAGCCGAGTGCTCGGGACGCGGTCGATGATCGAGGCGTTCGATAAGCTCAAGGACAAACCTCGGACATTCATATCGGGTTCGGCGATCGGATACTACGGCGATCGCGGAAATGACGAGATGACGGAATCGAGCGCGGCTGGAAAGACATTTCTTGCCGAG
>JAQSDP010000256.1 GCA_029945985.1 bacterium
TTGCGGCAGTGGGTTTCGCCGATCGTGGGTATCGCGCGGACGATGAGATCGTCTGGATCGCTGCTGAGCTTGATTCGAAGCTCGAGGCTGATCCCGGACTCGTTCGCGAATGGATCGGCCGATTGGATGAAGCTGCGACCCTCGCGGGTTTCGTTCGCCATCGTATCTGGCTGGTCACACCCGAGGGATTCTCGCCGGGTGCTCTCGAGCTGCTCGCCGAACGCGGCGACATTGGATCGAGCCGGCGGCAGCTCGGCCTTTTGCGTCTCATCCTCCAGGGGGGAGCTGCGGGTTCAACAGGCAACGAGTATGAGATGACTATCCCGATCGGCGACGAAACCGAGCTGATCGCCGTGCATGCCGTCGAGGATATTGCTCGCCGAGCATCGTTTCCGGCCAAAGCGATAAACCAGATAAAGACGGCTCTCGTCGAAGCCTGTATCAACGCCGGCGAGCACAGCCTGTCGCCGGACGCCAAGATATATCTAAAATTTGCGTCGTTCGACGACCGTCTTGTGGTCACAGTTTCCAACCGGGGCCTGCGACTCGCCGACAAGCTTCGCGAGACACCGCCCGACGTAGAACTCGCCACCGACACCCGCCGTGGCTGGGGCCTCGGCCTCATTCGAAATCTTATGGACGACGTTCGCCTAGAATCCGTCGATGATGGGACGCGCATCGTCATGACGAAATTCAGATCTCTTTAGCCACGAATTTCACGAATTACACGAATTGTTTTGCCGGTGATCTGCCGTTCCCGGTAGCGGCAACCTGAACTCGCTGGAACCCGAAGAATTATAATTTGTGCCATACGTGTAATTAGTGGTGAGTTTCCTGCCAAGAGAATCGACCTCCGCGCGTTTTAGGATTAAACTGAACACAATAGGTTCCGTTCCCGCGCCTTGCTGACACCATATGATCTGCCCCGAGTGCGGCAAAGAGACTTCGAACGCGCAGGCATTTTGTCGGCAATGCGGGGCATTCGTACGCTCGCAATTCGGGAAAGTGCTGCCCACCGGACCGCTTCGACCGGTACGCTCGGCTACGACAGGGCCGCTCGTGCAGCGCGTCGAACGAGACTCGCTGGCACAACTTGACTGGGCAGAGATCGAATCTCTTTTGCTCGCCGAAGAGGACGACTGGCCTGAGGACGAATCCGTGTTCGTTCCTAACGAGGAGGACACCGATCGGACGTCGGCCGAGACCCGAGACGAAGTTTTTGAGGACGCACAAGCGGATGACCTGATCGAACAGAGCCTTTCGGGACAGATAAAACGCGAGGACGTTCTGGCAGACCTGGAACAGATCGAGTCCGAACCGATTATTCGCGAGACTACACCCTCGAATATCTCTTCCCCACATGTCACGCTTCAGCCCCTTGCGGACGCGAGTCCCGAATATGAGTTTCTCAAGACGAATCCCGATATGTTCGCCGGAGTTGAACCAGCGAGGGTTTCGAGCGTCGAGGTAGCATCGGATCCCCGACCCACACGGAGGTGGTTCACTATCCTCGCATGGATCTTTGTCTCGCTTGGGTTCTTCGCCGGTGGAATAGCCGTGGGCTTTCGTGCAGAAAGTTACATCAACGTCCCGCCGCTGGATCAATCCGTCGTACCGCCGGTCCTGTCCGAACCAGCAGAGCCCATTGCTCCGGTCGGAATGTCGTACGTACGCGGCGGCGATTTTCTGATGGGCAGCGACGTCGGCGACACGATCTCGAAACCGCCGCACTTCGTCACGGTCGCGCCGTTCTTTATGGACGTGACCGAGGTGACCAATCAACAGTATGCCGAATTCCTTAACGCCACCGGACAGGTCGCGCCGCCGTCCTGGAAGGATGGGGTCTTCCCGGAGGCCGAGGCCAATTTCCCGGTGACGGGCGTGACGTGGTACGAAGCGGCTGAGTATGCCGCGTGGAAAGGGAAGCGGCTACCAACCGAGGCCGAGTGGGAATTTGCTGCTCGCGGCACCGACGGCCGGACTTACCCGTGGGGCGACGAGTGGGATCGGGCTCTAGCGAACGCTGATGGACAGCTCGAAGGATCGCGTCCCGTCGGACAGGGCGGAGCGTCGCCGTTCGGGATTTACGATATGTCCGGAAATGCTTGGGAGTGGACGTCAAGCGACGCGCGTTCTTACCCGGGCGGAAAAGATTTCCCGTGGTCGCGAATGCGGCTCAAGATCATCCGCGGCGGCAATTGGCAGAGCGGTCCGCGCTCGGCAACGACATTCTTTCGCGGCTTCTACGGAGCAGCCGGCGAACGTGAATATAACGGGACGAGTTTTCGATGTGTGAAGGACCTCACAAAATAAGATCGGCGATCATCATCGCTTGTCTGCTTATCGCAGGCTCGGTGACGACGGCGTTCGCCCAAGGCGGCGGCGGCCGAAGCGAGAGCGTACGCGTTCCGGCTGTGTCAGTCGACCGCCAGTCGAAACGCGCGTTTAGAACCGTCCGCAACACCGTTCCGAAGATCGTTTTGCCCGCGACCGGCCGCGTCACGATTCGCGTAAACGAAGGGGATTCTCAGATCCAGATCTTCCGCGACAATATCCCGATCGAAACTATCGAGCTTTCCGAACGTTCGACGTCGCTCATCATACGCACGCTCGAGGTTGGCGTGTATACGATCGCTGCGAAGAAGCCCGGCTTTCACGACGAGGCCCGAACGGTCGAGGTCGAGAACGGAGAAGGACGTCGCGTGTCCATCGATCTGCGGCCAAAAATGGCAGTACTTTCTGTCGCCTCCAACATTCCCGACGCAAAGATCTCCATCGACGGACTCGGCCATTTCGAGAGGCCCGTCGAAAAGGCGCTTGTCGAGCCCGGAAGCTATCGCGTCCGCGTCAGCCGGCGCGGGTTCGTCTCGCGGGAGCTAACGGTGGATCTCAAGACCGCGGGCAGTGAAGAGCGGCTTAACCTTATCCTCGAACCTCTACGAATTGACGCCGTTCTCGACCTCGCCTTCGAACACCTCAAGAATGCGAAATTCGCCGAAGCCGAGGCTCTCGCGACGGATGTTCTTGATTTCAACCCTCGGCATGCGCGAGCCAATCTTGCCCTCGGCTTTGTACATCTCGGAAGAGGGGAAACAAAAAACGGAGTCGACCGTATCCTGCAGGCGATCAGAAACGGCGAGACTTTCTCACTGCCGGTTGCCGTCCGGGTCGAACCGACAGATGCAAACACCGTTGCGGCGGTCATCAAACTCGACACGCGTTTCCTTCAATTCGAAAGTTCCGAGCGCCCCGGCCTCAACTTCTCAATCAGCAGGGCAAATCTTGGCCGAGTAGATATCGCGGACAAAGCTATGATCGTCTCAGGCCAAGCCCAATATCACGGCCGAACGATCTCCCCCCGCTTACAGGTCTACACCGACCGACCCGAGACGATCCGTGCGATCCTCTCCGAGTGGCAGAAGTAGGGCGGTTCAGAATTCACCGTACGCGACTGTTGGCGACAATCGACAAGCCTGAGCTTGAACTCTAAATAAAATAACTGTTGTTTTCTTCAGCCCGTTGTGTTAAACAGTAGCTTAAGTAGTACCCGATACTCAGCCCTCTAATTTAAGAAAAGGAAGTAACTTAGGTGATCCACGATCTCGAAGCTGGAACGGCCCTAGCCGTTGTGTCCGAGGATGTGTTTTTCTCACAGTTCGTAACGCCCACGGTTTCGAGCAAGGCAGTCGTCTACGCGGGCGACTATCTTAACAAGCTCTCCGGCGAATCCGTGGAGCGCGAATGCCGTCAAAAGATCTCGGAAGGAGCGACGGAATTGATCGTCGATTTCTCGAGGACTGAGATCGTCAACTCGATCGGCGTGTCGATCTTGCTCGGCGTGATCGACATTGCCAAATCGAATGGAGCCAGCGTCGCGTTCGCCGAGGTGAACGAGGGTACGGCTGAGCTATTCGAAATGCTCGGTGTCACAAATCACGTCCGCCTGATCCACAACTAATGGCAAAGCCGCTCTATACGACCGCCGAACCCGCCCGGCAGACGACCGATCGCGGCAGCAAGATCGTGCACGCCTTCGGAGCGCTCGCAGATCTCGGCGCTGAGGTGGCAAATCGAAGTAACTTTCAGGATA
>JAQSDP010000257.1 GCA_029945985.1 bacterium
ATTAGGAGCAAGCAATTGGATTATCAGCAGTGCGATCAGGTATGCCGATGCCGCGATGATAAAGATCGGGACGTAGCTGCTGGTCGTAGCAAGAATGTAGCCGACGAGCGGTGCGATCACCATACCGCCGATGGCACCGAGCATTCCACCGATACCGACGACCGATCCGACCGCCTGTTTCGGAAATGTGTCCGACGTGAGCGTGAACAGGTTTGCCGACCATCCTTGGTGAGCCGCGGCTGCGATACCTATCAGTATGACTGCCAGCCATAGGCTCGATGTCCATGATGCGATCACGATCGGGATAACGGCCAGTGCACAGATCAGCATTGCGGTTTTCCGCGAGCGGTTCACCGTGTAGCCCTTCTGGATCATCCACGAAGAGATATAACCTCCGCCGACGCTGCCGACGTCCGCAATGATGTAGATGACCGCGATCGGCAAGCCGAACGATTTGAGGTCGAGGCCGTGCTGACGCTGGAGAAAGTCAGGAACCCAGAAAAGATAGATCCACCAGATCGGATCAGTTAGAAACTTTCCGATCGCGAATGCCCACGTTTGACGATATCGGATCAGACGCGACCAGGGTATCTTGGCGGTCGGCTCTGCCGGATCGCTCTGAATGTAATCGAGTTCTTCTTTGGAAAGATATGGGTGTTCTTCCGGACGTTTATATAAAAAGAGCCAGAATGCGAGCCAGAAGAAGCCGAGGACACCGGTAACGATAAATGCCTCATACCAACCCCAGTACAAAACGAGGATCGGGACGACGAGAGGTGTTACCAGAGCGCCGACGTTCGTTCCGGCGTTGAAGATGCCGGTCGAGAGCGCACGTTCTTTCTTCGGGAACCACTCAGCGGTCGTCTTGATGGCTGCCGGAAAGTTGCCTGATTCGCCGAGCCCTAAGACGAACCGGGCGACGATGAATCCGGCGACGGATACGGAAAGTACGATCGACCAAGGAGCAAAGCCGAGAGGTGTAATGATCGCGTTGACGGCCGCGAGTACACCATCGATGACCGGCGTGATGATCGGTAAAGCAAACTCGCCGACGCCGACCGCCCATGCGTGCATCAGAGCGCCGATGCTCCACAGAATAATGGCGACGGTGAACCCGATCTTTGTGCCGACCTTGTCCATAAAGCGGCCGGCAAAGATGAAGCCGATCGCGTAGGCGGTCGAAAAGGCAAAGATGATCCAGCCGTAGTCGATGTCCGTCCAACCGAATTCGGCCGTCAGCGTGGGCTTGAGGATCGCGATGACCTGCCGATCGACATAGTTGATCGCTGAAGCAAAGAAGAGAAGTGCACAGATCCACCAGCGGAAACGGCCTATGCTCTTCACGACATCACCGATGCCGGCGATGGCTGCTCCGGTGGCAGACGCCGAATCCTGCTCGGGTGCGGCAAGGAACTCGCCGTCGTCTTGCTGCTTCTGGCTCTCGGCAATGTCATCGATCTCAGAATTATTGCTCATTCAATCTCCTCTCTTCTTCAGATCTCAAGTATGCCGGGCGAGTGATATTCCGTTCCGTCGATAGTGGTTACGATCTGAGGGAACCGCGCTGAGGCAGTGACCACGTTGCAATGGCCGCGGCTGACGATAACGGTCTCTTCAACCTTCGTTCCGGTAATCGACGGGTTCCATGCGAATGCCTGGTCAGGTCCGACGACCTCAGTCGAATTCGGATGAGCCACCCATTCGCGCGTTCGGTAGCCGGCGGCTCCGCCCTGGTGGTGCTTGTCGATCTCTTCAGGGAATCCGACGTCGCCATATGCTTTGGCGGCAACGTCGTACAGTTCGCTTCCGGTGACGCCTTCGCGGGTCGCATGGCAAAGACTTGCGTTAACGAATGCCGCCGATTCGGTGCGTTTGATGAGTTCGGTGGATGCCGGTCCGATCGACGCGACGCGTGTCAGACTTGCGATCAAGCCTTGCCGACGCGCGCACGTGACGAGCATGACTGTTTTCTCAAGTTTTTTGGCAGTCGGAACCGGGTGGCGGTATTTCGCGATCCGGTCGTCCGCGGCGACCAATGTGACGAGGGAACTGATGGCGTGACGTTCGAGATTTGACCGCATAAAGGCGGCGATCTCTATTTCGGTATGGCCCGGTTGGACTTGGTCGATGACTGCGTCCAGAGCTGCCGCCGCGTTCTGACCGAGCGCAGTAAACCGCACGATCTCCGGCTGAGTAAGCGAGCGTCGAATTGCCGAGATCGAGCCGTCAACGGATTGAGTCGAAGCATCAAGCACGATGTCCGTAACAATGCTTCCGCCTGCCAGATCGCGGGCGAGATCGATCAGCCATTGGCCTGACGATTTTTCATCTTGCCAGGAATAGTCCACCGCCTCGAAGTCATCAGCTGAGCCTTCTTCGCTGAGCATCCGCGGCATTTCGATCTTGTTGGCGAGAAGAAATCTTTCTCCGCTTCGGGTTATTAGTATTGAAGCGACGCCGGTGTCGCGGCTCTGATCGACGCCATTGTTCGCTCCGCCGGTTATCCAAGCAAAGTTATGCTGACCGTTGAGCAGAACGCCGCTGCAGCCGAAACTATCCATAACGGACAGCAGGCGCTCGGTTTTGATGTCGAGTTCGGAACTCATCGGATACTATTGATTGACGCCGCTCGCGAGAAATCCACCGTCGACCACAAGAACCTCGCCGGTCACAAAGCTCGCGGCTTCGGAGGCAAGGAAAACGGCGGCACCGGCAAGTTCCTCGACATTGCCGAAACGTCCCATCGGCGTACGCGTTAGAAACTCCTGGCCGCGGGGCGTTTCGTCGAGAAGTTTTGTGTTGAGCGCGGTCCGGAAAACTCCGGGAGCGATCGCGTTCACGTTCACACCCTTCTTCGCCCACTCTATCGCGAGCGATTTGGTTAACGAAGCGACGGCCGCTTTGCTCGCCGCATAGGCCGCGACCTCGTAGAGCGACACGAAGGTCGAAAGCGATGCGATATTGATGATCCGGCCGTAACCATTCTCGATCATATGGCGGCCGAAGACCTGACATCCACGAAGAGTACCCGTCAGGTTCGTTTCCATGATCATGTTCCACTCGTCGTCCGATAGCTCGAGAGTAGGTGTTCGCTTTGTCGTTCCGGCGCAGTTAATGAGGATGTCGACCTTGCCGAGATCCCCGACAGTCTTGTCGAGTAACGCCTGAAGGGAATTACGGTCGGCCACATCTGACGTGCATCGGACCGTCCTTCGGCCGAGTGTTTGGATCTCCGCAGCGGCGGCTTCAACTTGCTCTTCACGACGCGAAGAAGGAACAACGTCCGCACCCGCTTCGGCAAGCCCATGAGCAAGCGCCCGGCCGATCCCTGATGTCCCGCCGATCACAACTGCCACACGTCCGGAAAGATCCAGTTTAGAGAACGCCATAGTATTGGTTAGCTCGCGAAGTTACGAAAAGGTAATACCACTTAGTGAAAGTGGTAATAGTTTCTTTCACGATCCAAGCTTTTGTCAAGTGTGATAAATGCGGTAGTTTGTTCGCGTTGCGCGTGCTTTTTAACAGTTTGAGAAGAAAAGTCAGAAAAACCGAAAAAATGATTTGATTTTAATTGGTCTAACCAATTAAAATATTCGCTTAGCCATGAGACCTTCATACAGTAGGGCACTTCAGCGACGTGAAAACGGTTACAACGTGTGGCTCGAATCCACAATGGCGTTGATGCCGTCCGGACCAGTTAGCGGATACTCGTACACCGTTGTCGATTCAGAGGACGCGGTCGGTTCGGCGATGCTCAGTGAGCTAATTGACTATGCGTCGGGAAAGGAGGGCGATGTAAATATCGTTCTTCTTGGCGGCCGCGGCGCTCAGGCGATGTATAAGCAGATGCGAACTCGGATCGCTTCCGGAGAACTCGATCAACTGCTTTCGCGGTTGAACGTGTTCACGCAGGATGCCCTCGCTCCGATGCGGATGGCGAACGGCCTGAGCTTTGTTCGCGACTTTGAACGGCTGTTAGGTGAAGAGTTTTTTGCAAAGATCAAGAGTTTTACGCCGATGCTGACGGAGACCGACGACGTCGAAGGTGGGTTGATCGGGTATCTCGACAAACTTGAGGAACTCGTCGG
>JAQSDP010000258.1:0-1755 GCA_029945985.1 bacterium
GAACCGAAGATCGTCTTCCGGTTCGTGATCATCGCGATATTGTTCGCGTTGCTGAGTTTATCGACCTTAAAATTGCGTTGAAGGCTGTAGTCGTGGGCTTCCTGCTCGCGATCAACAGTGGCGTGAGGGACGCTCACGGCCGCAGTCATTTTGAGTTGATGGAAGTTGCGGGAAGAAAATCCTTAGTGCTGGGTGCCGGCAGGTCTGGCATCGCCTCGGCGACTTTTTTGGCTGAGCGGGGAGCGGTGGTCGCCCTCCATGATCGAAAGCTGGTCGAAGAATGGACGGATGCGGCGAGGTCGTTGAAAGAGACGCACAAAGTCGGATTGATCGGCGGCGATATTCCATCGTGGCTGTTGGATCAGATCGACCTTGTAGTGATCTCACCGGGCGTGCCGACGAACACGATACCGGCGAGGTACGTGGATCGGAAAGATGGCGAGGTGATCGGCGAGGTCGAGTTGGCATATCGGTTTATCAAGGGCCGGATCGTCGGGATCACCGGATCGAACGGAAAGACGACGACGACCACTCTGATCGGCGAGATATTGAAGAATGCCGGCTTTGACACACAAGTTGGGGGAAACATCGGCACGCCGCTGCTCGATCTGGCGATGGCGTCTACTGACGGTACATGGACCGTTGCGGAGCTTTCTAGTTTCCAGCTCGAAACGATCAAGGACTTTCGCGCGAACGTCGCTATCTGTTTGAACGTGACGCCGAACCATCTGGACCGATACGAATCGTTCACCGATTACGCCGCGGCGAAGCACAGGATATTTATGAACCAGACAGCCGAGGATCTCGCGGTGCTGAATGCCGACCACGAGATCACTGCGAGCTGGGCGAGGGGGCTGAAAGCTCACATCTCGATGTTCAGCGTTCGACGTGAACTCGACGAAGGATTGTTCCTACGGGGACGCGAACTGGTGTGCCGGTCGAATGGCCGTGAGAGGGTATTAACAACTCGCGACGAGATCTTTCTTCGCGGCTTGCACAACGTGGAGAACGTGCTCGCGTCGCTCGCCGCGGGACTTGCGTGCGGAGCGTCGCCTGAATCGATGCGGGAGACGATCGCTAACTTTAAGGGAGTCGAACATCGGATAGAGTTTGTTTCTGACTTTGGCGGCGTCAAGTTCTATAACGATTCAAAGGCAACGTCGGTCGATGCGGCATTGAAGGCCCTCGAAGCATTGTCGGAAAGCAATGGAAAGGTTGTTTTGATACTCGGTGGTCGAAGCAAGAACGCTCCGTATGCTCCGCTCATACCCCTTATCGAAAAGTCGGTACGGGCGTTGGTGTTGATCGGCGAAGATGCTGACAACATCGACTCGCAGCTTCGCGGTACGACGAAGATCATTCGTGCGGATTCGATGGATGCAGCGGTTCGTTCGGGCTTCGAAGCGGCGGAACCGAGCGATTCTGTTCTACTCGCTCCGGCTTGTGCGAGCTTCGATATGTTTAAGACGTACGAGCATCGGGGCGAGACGTTTAAGGATGCAGTTAGAAAGCTCTCCGCTAAGGCTGGAGCGACGCGATAATTCGAGCACTCTAAACTTAGAATGATCAGCCGGCTCAAAACTGATTGGTTTATGTTCGCACTGGCGGCCGGATTGGCTCTGTTTGGGGCGCTGATGGTTTATAGTGCGTCGGCGATGATCGCGGTGCGGGAGTCGGGCGGCGCGTCGCAGTTTACATATTTTTATAAGCAGTTCGGATTTACGCTGGTGGGGCTGCTTGCGATGGTTATAGCGA
>JAQSDP010000258.1:1765-4081 GCA_029945985.1 bacterium
CGATTATCGACGGCTGTCACATCCGGTCGTTGTATATACGATATTCGGGCTGACGGCAGCGTTACTTATCGCTGTATTTGCATTTCCTGAGATCAACGGCGCGAGGCGCTGGATCCGGATGGGACCATTCTCGATCCAGCCTTCCGAGATCGCGAAGATCGCCTTGCCGATCTTTCTCGCATACTTTCTAACTCGAAATGAGGATCGAGTCGGAGAGATAAGATCGACGGTGATCCCATGCATTGGCGCACTAGTGTTGCTTGGCGGTTTGGTGTTCATCGAGCCAGATCTGGGCACGACGATCGTCCTTTGTGCAACCTTTTCCGCCGTCTATTTTGCCGCCGGTGCTAAGCTTCTGCATATCGCCTCAGTTGCGGCGGTGATGGTGGTCGGAGCATTGTTCGCAGTATTGCTGGCTCCGTGGCGGGTAGAGCGGATGATGGCGTTCCTCGATCCGTTCGCACATGCGGACGATGCGGGCTATCAGGTGGTGCAGTCACTGTATGCGATCGGGTCGGGCGGCGTTTTCGGCGAGGGCTTCGCTAAAGGGCAGCAAAAGCTTTTCTATCTGCCGTATCCCTATTCAGATTTCATCTTTTCCGTCGTAGGAGAGGAACTCGGCCTGATCGGCACGCTAGCGGTTTTGACCGCTTTCGGGTTGCTGCTTTGGCGTGGGACGCGGGCTGCAATGAAGGCTCCGGACCGGTTTGGCATGCTGCTTGGGATCGGGATCATCACCGGGATCATTGTTCAGGCGCTGTTCAATATCAGTGTCGTGATCTCGCTCTTACCGGCGAAGGGAATACCGCTGCCGTTTATCTCATACGGCGGTTCGTCGGTGCTGGTGACCATGGCGGCAGTTGGGATCTTGCTGAATATTTCCCGGCAGGGAAGCGAGGGTAGAAAAGAATCGGCTTCTGATCCGGTACATCGGAAGAAGGGGCGTCGAGCCTAGAATGAAAGTAATGATCGCAGCCGGCGGAACCGGCGGACATATCTATCCGGGAATCGCCGTCGCAAACGAGGTCTTGCGGCGTGATGAGACGTCGGAAGTGCTGTTCGTCGGTACGGCGCGAGGGCTCGAGACGAAGATCGTGCCTGATAACGGCTTTCAGTTATCGCTGATTGATAGTGCGGGGCTGAAAAATGTCGGTCTGGTAGCCAAGATGAAGGGGCTCTCGGTTCTGCCGAAGAGTTTTCTTGAGGCAAGGCAGATCATTCGCCAGTTCCGCCCACACGTGGTTGTTGGAGCGGGCGGTTACGTCTCCGGGCCCGTGTTATTGATGGCGGCGATCATGGGGGTGCCGACGCTGGTGATGGATTCTAATGCGCTGCCGGGATTTACTAACCGGCAATTGGCAAGATTCGTCGACCGAGCGGCTCTGACGTTCGAAGAATCGTTGAAGTTCTTTGGCAAGAAGGGCGTTGTCACAGGCAATCCGGTGCGGCGGGAGTTTTTCGAGGTGCCGAGCAAGGTGCGGTCGGACCTGTTCCACGTGTTGATCTTTGGCGGATCACAGGGTGCCAGAGCGATCAATCATGCGATAGCAGATGCTCTTTCGCATCTTGGGGAATTTGAAGGGAAGTTGACTATTACGCATCAAACCGGCGAGGCCGACCTGGATTCCATCAAGGCGGCGTACGGCGATTCGAAGTTCGCGACGGCGGAGGTGCGGCCTTTTATATCGGATATGTTCACGGAGTTCGGAAAGGCTGATCTGGTTATCTGTCGGGCCGGTGCAACGACTTGCGCAGAATTATCTGCCTCGGGAAAGGCGTCGATCATGGTTCCGCTGCCGACGGCGGCCGATGATCATCAACGTAAGAATGCTGAGGCCCTCGAACGCTCGGGTGCGGCGAAGATGATCCTGCAAAGCGATCTGAACGGCGAAACCCTCGCTGCTGAAATATCTAACCTGATCGCCACGCCAGATCTGATCACGGCGATGGAAACAGCTGCACGGGGAATGGGTCGTGAAGACGCCGTCGAAAAGACGGTAGACATAATCGAGGAACTGAAAGCGAGTGTTTAGACACGTTAAGAGAATTCATTTCATAGGCATCGGCGGTATCGGGATGAGCGGTATCGCGGAGGTGCTTGCGAATCTAGGCTTCGAAGTTTCGGGATCGGATATCAGAAAGTCGAAAAATACGGACCGACTTGAAGTTGAGGGTGTAACTATCTTCGAAGGGCATGCGGCAGAGAATGTAGGCGCTGCTCAGGTCGTTGTTTATTCGTCGGCGGTCCAGCAAGACAACCCGGAGATGATGATCGCTCGTGAGCGTAAGATTCCGGTGATCCCGCGTGCGGAGATG
>JAQSDP010000259.1:0-3047 GCA_029945985.1 bacterium
CTGAGCTACGTTCGCGAACAGATCCGGCGGGATCGCCATGTAGTAGAAAAAATTTTCCGGAATCTTGTTCGCTTCGCAGACGTCGCGGAGCATGTCCTTGATATCCGCAAAAAGCTTCTTGTCGTCGTTGAAATCGCCGCCAGTATAATAGGTTCGCTCACAGAACCACTGGATGTGTTTCGCGTCCGCGTCCGCTCCGGCGAATTCCTTCAGGTTCTCGACCATCTGATCGCGAAACTCGTCCGACATCATCTCCTGACGCCCCACGCCGACGATCGCGAAGTTGTCCGGCATGTGGCCATCTTTTGCGAGATTGTAGAGGGCGGGGAATAGCTTGCGTTTCGTGAGATCGCCGGTGGCTCCGAAGATAACCATTACGCATGGATCGGCCTTTTTCTGTGTGTCGGGCATTGAATGCATCTTGCCACAAGATGGGACCGAGAGAGGAATTGATTTTGAGTTATATCCCGAGCTTTCCGCGG
This sequence comes from bacterium, assembly GCA_029945985.1. Taxonomy (GTDB): domain Bacteria; phylum Acidobacteriota; class Blastocatellia; order Pyrinomonadales; family Pyrinomonadaceae; genus OLB17. The sequence continues at coordinate 483 of JAQSDP010000259.1, forward strand.
AGTTCGAGCTCGCGACCGTTCATTTTGCCGTCATCAGTTTCATGGTCGTAGCCGCAAAGGTGAAGGCACCCGTGCAGGATCAACTGCTTGATCTCGTTTTCCAGCGTGAGTTTATTCTCTTTTGCTTGCCTCCGAGCCTGCTCTACTGAGATAACGATGTCGCCAAGGAATTGCCCGGTTTCGGAAGCCGCCGCAAGATGGTGAATTGATTCGAGTTCGTCAAGCTCATGTGGAAAAGAAAGCACGTCCGTCGTTGAATCCTTTCCGCGGAATAACTGGTTGAGTTCAGTCATTCGCTTGTCGGAAACCAAGGCCACGGAAAAGTGCTTGCCGGCGACCTCCGCGACGGAAGCTTCCAGAGCAACCAGATACGGCATGAAATCCGCCGTCTTGATCTTTATCTTCCGTTGTAGGTTAACGATCACGATTATCGCGTTGCTCGTTCTCGTTCGAATGATCTTCGTAAGCCCTGACGATCAACTGCACGAGCTTATGCCGGACAACATCCTTGTCGGAGAAGTAAACGAATTCGATCAGATCGATGTCCTTTAATATTTCTTCGGCTTCCTTCAGGCCGCTTTTCTGGCCGCGGGGGAGGTCGATCTGGGTTCGGTCGCCGGTGACTACGGCCTTCGAACCGAAGCCGATGCGAGTAAGGAACATCTTCATCTGCTCGCTCGTTGTGTTCTGAGCCTCGTCGAGAATGATGAACGCGTCTGAAAGAGTGCGGCCGCGCATAAACGCGAGCGGAGCGATCTCGATAATACGCTTCTCCAGCATCTTCGTGACCTTCTCGCTGTCGACCAGGTCGAACAAAGCGTCGTAGAGCGGCCGCAGGTATGGATCGACCTTCTCCTGAAGATCACCCGGAAGGAATCCCAAACGCTCACCAGCTTCGACCGCTGGACGCGTCAAGATGATGCGGCTGACCTGCTTCTTGAACAGAGCATCGATCGCCATCGCCACTGCAAGATAGCTCTTGCCGGTTCCCGCCACGCCGATCCCGAATACAAGATCGTTGTTAGCGATCGCGTCCAGATACTTGCGCTGGTTCGCGGTCTTCGGGGCGACCTGTTTCTTCCCGGCGGGGTTGAATCGTGCCTTGAGGAAGTAATCCTTTAGCGAATAGGCCCGATCCTCAGCGATCTGCTTGAAGGCGTCCTTCAGTTCCTTGTCGGTAAAGTGCTGACCCTCAGCAAACAGCTCACCGAACTCTCGCAGGATCTGCTCAACCGTCTCGATATCGCGCGGGTCACCGTCTATCAGCAGCTCATTGCCGCGTGCACCGATGTTCACGTCAAGCAGAGACTCAAGATATTTGATGTTTTGATCCTGTACACCGAAGAGCGTATTCAGGCCTTGGGGCGGAAGTTCGAGTTTTTTAAGATCGCTCAAATTAGTGAGGTTTCCTTGGATAAGTCTATATGGCTGAGGCTACTAAAGGTCCGTTCGGCTGTCAATCAAGTCCGTTGGCACGGTGGTTGCTCCGTCGTAAAGCATTCAGAACTTCGTGTCCTAAACAGCTACAAGAGGAGTTAAAGAATATGTTCGGATTCAATCGCAGATCGGAGAACGACGGGATCTTGTCACTGGAACTGCACACGACAGCGAGCGGGAACAAGCCCACGACAATTACGAGAAATCGTAATCCGCGCGGGCGGAAACGAGCGGGCATGAATCTATATCATCGTGCAGATCAGTTTCTAATGCGTGTCCGAATCGGCGAAGCTGTCACGGACTAATTGAAGCTGGAGGAAACTGCTATGCCGACAAGGAAAGACGGAACGAGTAAGTACACCGACAAGCAGGAACGCAAGGCTGACCACATCGCCGAGGGGTATCGTGAAAAAGGCGTGTCAGAGACAGAGGCCGAAGCCAGGGCGTGGGCAACGGTGAACAAGCAGGACGGCGGCGGAAAGAATCCGGGCGGTTCAGGCCGCAAAGGGGCAAAGAAAAAGGAGAAATAGACATGAATAGAGCAATCGCAATACTAGGTGGGATCGGGGCTAGCTTGGCCGCGGTATATTTTTTGGATCCGAAAAAAGGGTCGCAGCGAAGAGCGTTGATCGTGGATAAATTCAATACTCTGAAGGACGACGCTACCCAGAAGATCTCTGAGATGAGCGACGGGGTGATGAACAAGGCGAGCGGAGCCATGGGCGACGCTAAGGGGATGATCGGCGATGGTATGCAGAGTAATCAGACGCGTCCATCGCAGCAGCCCGAGCAGTTCAAGCCGGGAGCCCCGGGGCATTCGACATCGATGTAGAAACGCGATAATGGCAACGCTAGTTCACAAGGGATCAGCAGCTTAAGTCGTCGATGCCGGGACGGTCGCAAGGCCGTTTCCGGCATTGCAGCGTAAACGGGTCAGGTGATCGGACGTCCCTGCCGGCGTTCGTCTTCTTCGCTTCGGATGCTGATTCGAGTTATATAGGCGGCGAAGTCCTACGCTTTTGGGGGGCGAGACGAGAGCAGCGTAGTTGACCTAAAAAGAGACGACAATGGCATAGGCTGCTTTTGCGATGCAAAGGCGGCCTATGCTATTCTTACTGCTTTGTTGTA
>JAQSDP010000259.1:3057-4070 GCA_029945985.1 bacterium
AGGAGCGATTTATCACAATGGCTAATAACGGGGACGTAAAGATCGGTAGGGTCGTGCAGATCATCGGACCGGTCGTCGACGTCGAATTCGAAAACTATCTTCCACCGATCCACCAGGCGATACGTATTACATCAGAGGGGTTTGATGTTGAGACTGCAGTCGATGTGGTATCCGAAGTGCAGCAGCACCTTGGCGAAGGCCGCGTGCGCGCCGTGTCCATGCTTCCGACCGACGGCATGGTCCGTGGAATGAAGGTCATCGACCTCGGCGGCCCGATCACTGTACCCGTTGGCACTGCGACACTTGGGCGCGTTATGAACGTCATCGGTGATCCGGTGGACGAACTCGGCCCGGTAGTTTCCGATACACGATACGGCATCCACCGCCACGCTCCGTCGTTCGATGAGCAGGCGACGAGCCTTGAAATGTTTGAGACGGGGATTAAGGTCATTGATCTCATTCAGCCATTTCTTCGCGGCGGAAAAATCGGCCTCTTCGGTGGTGCGGGCGTCGGCAAGACGGTTCTCATCATGGAGCTGATCAACAACGTAGCCAAGGGCCGCGATGGTTACTCGGTGTTCGCAGGTGTGGGCGAGCGGACGCGCGAAGGGAACGACCTTCTCCGCGAAATGGTCGAGTCAAAGGTCATCACCTATGGTGACGCTTTCACACACAACTTCGAAGAAACCGGAGCCTTCGACCTCTCGAAGGTCGACATGGAAGCCATTAAAGAATCGAAGGTGGCGCTCGTTTACGGTCAGATGACCGAGCCTCCAGGAGCACGTCTCCGCGTTGCACTGTCCGGTCTTACGGTTGCCGAATACTTCCGCGACCAAGGTAACGACGTGCTGTTCTTCGTCGATAACATTTTCCGATTCACACAGGCCGGCTCCGAAGTATCAGCACTCCTCGGACGTATGCCGTCCGCCGTGGGCTATCAGCCGAACCTTGCTTCGGAGATGGGAGAGATGCAGGAACGCATCACCTCGACCAAGACCGGTGCTATTACATCT
>JAQSDP010000260.1 GCA_029945985.1 bacterium
GGCTTCGTCGCTGGCGAGGTAAAGGACCGCCGCCGCGACCTCTTCGGGCTTGCCCATCCGGCCGATCGCCTGGGTCGAGGCCATCTCTTCGTAGGCCTTCTTCGGGTCCGGGTATTCGGCCAAGCGGCGTTTGACGAAATCGGTCTCGACGCGGCCCGGGCAGACGGCGTTCGCCCGGATTCCGTCGAGGGCGTGGTCGAGGGCAATACATTTGGTCATTCCAACGACGGCGAATTTAGTTGTGCAATAAGCGATGCGGTCGCGGATGGCGAGTATTCCGCCGATCGAAGCGAGATTGATGATCACGCCGTATTTCCGGTCGATCATCTTCGGGATAAACGCTTTCGTGAGATCGAACATTCCACGGACATTCACCGAAAACAGGCGCTCAAGATCTTCAGCGTTGGTATTCAGAATGGTCCCAACGTGGCCGATGCCGGCGTTGTTGACAAGAATGTCGAGGTCGCCGCGGTCCGCGTAGACTCTTTCGGCGGCAGCAAGGCAATCATCGCGACTAGATACATCGAGCCGGGTGAATGTTCCGCCTATCGATTCGGCTACCTTTTCACCGGCCACTTCATTGACATCAGCCACGTAAACGAAGGAACTGGCTTCCGCGAGCGCATGTGCGATCGCCTCCCCAATACCTGACGCGGCTCCCGTAACTAAAGCTGTTTTTCCGCTGAGGTCGAACATTTCGGAATAAATAATAAGCGAGAAGTTATAAGTTTGAAACCGGATTGATCAAAACGCCAAGCCCCTTGATCTCGACCTCGCAGACATCGCCGTCCTTCAAGAAAACAGGCGGTTTGCGCGCAAAGCCGACTCCGGGCGGCGTGCCCGTCGCTATGATATCGCCGGGTTCAAGCGTGATCGAACGCGATAGATATTCGATGATCTCGGGTATGCGAAAGATCAACTCGGCGGTCGTTGAATCCTGCATAGTCTCACCGTTAAGGCGAAACTGGATCTGCAAGTTATGCGGATCAGAAATCTCGTCTTTTGTCGCGACAAACTCACCAAACGGAGCGAACGTGTCGCACGATTTCCCGCGTTGCCATTGCCCATCAGCGAACTGCATATCGCGGGCTGAGACATCGTTGAAATTGGTGTAGCCGAAGACGTAGTCCATCGCTTCTTCGAGGTTGATGTTCTTCGCTCGGCGGCCAATGACGACTGCCAGTTCGGCTTCGAAATCGACTTGCTCGCTGCCGACGGGAAGCAGGATCGGATCTTCGGACGCGGCGACACAGGTGACGAATTTTGAGAAAACGATCGGAGCTTTCGGGATTTCCATACCGCTTTCTATAGCGTGGTTGCGATAATTGAGACCGATGCAGATTATCTTGCCCGGACGCGGCACGGGTGCCTCAATCTTTATGTCGCCGATATCTACTAGTGGAAGCTGGCCACTATTCACAGCCTCCATCGCAGGTTCGACGAAGTTGGTCGCGAGGTCGTAGCAGCGCAGAATCTCGGAAGCGCTGAGGCCGAGCGGCAGGATCGAGGGCGTGAGATCAGCGATCTGGTCACCGTCGACCATCGCCCCGATGCGGTAACGCCGCTCGCCGCTGTGCGAGACATTTTTCGGATTAAAGCAGACTAATTTCATTATCTTTGCAGCCCCGCGATCGGCACCCATACGAACCGAGGCCGGTAAAATTCCGCGTATATCGAGTCGCCCGGTTTCGAGCCGAACGGCAGATTGCTGTTATACGAAACGAGCATTTTGCCCTCCTGTATAAACTGCGGGTGCATATGCGGATTATAGACGCTCAGGCCTGTCTGGAGCGATTGACCTGCGGTCATTCCCGGAAATTTGGTCATTCCGGCGGTCGGCGTTTTATAAAAGTGGTGCTTGGTCGTGAATGGGCCCTGCGGATCGCACGCGGAATAGAGATACAGGTCTTTCCAATCTGCATAGCCAACTGACGTATCGAACGTGACGATCACGAATGTCGGCTTTCCGTTGATGTTCAAACGGCGAACAGTGAGTTCGTCGCTGATGCTGTCTTTCTCCGGAATCAACGACTTTCGGTTGTTGAGGTTTTTCGAGAACGCTTTGCCATCCCACGCGGTCCAATTCCTTAGATCCACGGCATGTTCGAGCCCTTTCGATGCATCTACCTTGGCGATGTAGAGCTTTTTAAACTTATTCGCCATGCCGAGAGTCGACGGACGTGCGGTCTTTATGTCGCCTTCGTTCCGCATGCCGTAGATGAACAGTTCGTTTTGGTCGTTGACCCACAGCGAAATCCCCCAGACGGCATCGTCGGTCTTATTTTTCAGATCGACAATCTTCTCTATCGCAAGCGTATCGGCATCCATCTGTGCCACCGCCTGGGCTCGATAGCGGATCCAGAAGCTCTTGTCGAAGGGCCGAGCAACGTCCCATTCGTTCAGGAACATCCAGATCTTTTTCTTGCCGTCGACGGTCACGTAGAACGGATCGCCGAGCCAATACATATGGTTCGGATCGTCGCTTTTCGGCTTGAAGTATGAGGTCGAGTAGCCATTTTTATCTTTCGGCCCGGTTAGCGTACGCATCGTTCTGCCGTCTTTCGATCGGATAACGACGCTGTTGTAAACGTAGTGGATCACCTCAGGTGCCGGGCCGCAGAACGGGGGCAGGCAGTTCGGCTTGCGCACGCGGAGGCCGTTCTCATTCGTGTACACCGCTCCGTCGCCGGGCTTGGTAGGATCTTCGGCGATGTAGGAATCCGAAAAGAAAAAAGCGGAATCACCGTTCGGAAGTTCGATCGATACGGTAGTGTCGGCACCGGTCCAGCCGCCACCGTTGCGCGTGAAATTCGCGTTCCACTCGGTCGCGGATTCTCCCTTGCCGACAGAGATATCGCACTGAGCAAAGATCGCGTGGGTGATCAATACGAGCGCAACCGCGCTGTAGAATAACTGCGTCATACTTCTTAATACGGGATCTCGGGACGGCGGTCATCTTCCGGATCGGCCCAGCGATGGTTGGGCACTGTCGGGTTCCAATCGGGCCGCAGCGGGTCCTGATCGTAGCTATACCCGCCGAGACGTTTGTATAGTTCGCTATACTCGGTGAGTTTGTCGCGATCGAGGGTGACACCGAGGCCCGGACCATCCGGAACTCGGATCTTGCCGTCTTCGTATTTCATCAACCCGCCTTTAATGATGTCGTCGGTTAGATGATGATAATGAGCGTCCGCGGCGTAGGAAAGATTTGGGATCACGGCTCCGAGATGCAGCATCGTCGCAAGCTGGATGCCGAGTTCGCCGGATGAATGAACCGCGACGCCAAGCTGAAACGTCTCGCAGACTGCGGCTGCTTTTACACACTGACGTATACCGCCCCAGAAAGTGGTGTCCAGCAAGATAACGTCACACGCGGTATCGAGCACATTTGCGGCGAGCTGCTCGAAATTGACGACGACGGTGTTAGTCGCGAGCGACATTCGCACTTTCTCTCGAGTACGTCGCATTCCGTGCAGGCCGAAAACGGGATCTTCGAGGTAGTCGTTGTTTATATCTTGGATCTGCTGACCGAACCAGATTGCCTGCTCCGTTGACCACGCTGCGTTTGGATCGAAGCGGAACGAATCGCCTTCCATCGGCCCGCTGCCCAGTTCTTCGGCGACCGCCCGGTAGCACTTCAATTCATAAACCGGATCGAACACGCCGCCTTTGAGTTTGTGAGCAAAGAATCCGTGTTTCGCTTTCAGCTCTTTTGCGTGTGCGACGAGATGATCGACGGTCCTTACTTCCCCGCTGCCGTCTTTCGGATTCGGATAACGGAAAAATAGATACGAAGCGAACGGGACTTCGTCCTGCAGCTTGCCGCCGAGGATGTCGTAAACCGGCACGCCCCATTTCTTGCCAAGGATGTCGAGACAAGCGAACTCTAGCGCGGCTAATATCTGCGTGCGGTTGTTGTAGAGAGAGGCAGTCGGGTTCGCGATCTTGAACCGCATCTCCTCAAGCCGTGCGGGATCGTGCCCTACGAGGTACGACTTCATCGCGCGAAAGACGGCCTCGGCGGATTCGCCGCCGCCGCCCATTTC
>JAQSDP010000261.1 GCA_029945985.1 bacterium
CAAATTCTTCGCGATTATCCTTCCCGAGGTATCGACCAGAACATTGGCCGGAAGGGAGGTTATGGCGTAGTCGAAGGTGGCCGAGGTTTCAAATTCCTGAAGTGTCGAAACATTTGTCCAAATTCTCTTGTCCTGATCGATCGCCGACAGCCATAAACTTCTATCCGATTCCAAACCAACGCCATAGATCTCAAATCCATCCGCACGAAATCTTCAACCGCAACCTGCCTATATTCCGCGGTGCTTCCGCTCGATTGTGCGACTGAAGAAATGGAAAAGCGTGAGTGACGACAGACTGATAGCAAGTGTTTTGATAACGCTTTTATGCTCGGCGTTTTTCCGAGCTGAATCTGTGCACCCAGTCAGAGATGAACTCTTAAAGGGTGCTATTTGATCGTCCAGGTTGCGCCGAGCCATGGTATGACTCGGCTGCTCTAGAAAGCCGGACGACGAGTTCGGAATTGGAACGCCGGATTGTCGATCGGTGTGAGCTATGAGCATCAACAGTTGAGTGCGTCGCAATAGCGACTGACAAAACCATACGCGGCCTACTAGTCTGATTCCTTTAACAAGATTGCATCGCGGGTTTGAGTTCCCCGAGCAACGAAAAGCCGCTTACCATCCATAGAAAAAGCAAAATGATAAATGCTCCCGCTCGTGAAACCGGTTAGAGCTCGCGGCTTGTCGCCTGCGAGTGGTTGGATCCAAATATTCGAAACGTCCATCTCAGTTACGATATACGCGACCGCTTTGCCGTCCGGCGTCCAGCGCGCCCCGAAGCTAACAGTCGAGCGGGGAAGCGTCTTAAACGTCTGTTCGACTGTTCCATCCTTCGCGGAAACAATCGCGATCTCGTCATCTCCAGGCGAGCTGATGCAGGAGATCAGGCTGTCATCCGGGGAGAAGTGTGGCCGTGCACAGTTACTGACCGGAAGCCGAACTGTCTCACCACCGTCGAGCGGCAGCTTATACAGGGACCGCACTTTCGTTAGCCAGTCATAGGAATCATAGGCGAGCCATTTTCCGTCATTCGAGATCGACGAATCGATCTCTGTTGAGTTTCCAAATGTGAGCTGCTGAAGGTTCTCTCCGTTCGAATCAACCCGGAACACATGAGCCTCTTGCCGCTGAGATACTCCGAAAACGATGAAGCGGCCATCCCGCCCGGCGCGTATCTCCTCAAGCACCTCGGGTTGATCGATTAGCTGTTTCGAGTCTGAGCCGTCTTGGTTTACCGACCAAACATTCAGCTGCTCGCCCACGCGAGCGACGAACGCAACTCTACCGTCAGCCAGCGGAGCGATACCCGCCCGTCCATCGGCGAGCCCGGACGTTATCTGAACCGCGGTACGTACGTCACCGTTCGCGTCCATTGCCCAGATCTGAGACGACCGATTGAAAGGTACGACGAAGATCTCATTATTTATTGTGACGCCAAGGCTTAGCGGCTGAAGTCTGCTCCCCGGGGCCGTGACGATAAGGCGGGACTTTCCGTTCGCAGCGGAGATATAGAAAAGCTGATCGCGACGCGTTGTGAGACTTTCCCCTGCCCGCGTGCCGATCATAAAGATGCCTTTTCCATCCGCCGACCATTCCATTCGATAGCAGGTACTCCATTTTTCTTCCAACAGGCTTCTCAGACTCCCAGTCTTCGCATCTATCAAGCTGATCGTACAAGTACCATCCGTCGTTCCGGGCAGGATCGTTGCCGCGGCGATTGTTGCGCCGTCCGGCGCCCATGAAAACGTCGCAGCCGTGGGCGTACCGGGCTTCCAGGAATAGAGTGGGCGTTCCTGAAAAGTTCCATCTGTTTCCTTGATTACGAGAAGAGATTCGCCCGTCGATGGTTCGTATCGGTTGAATACGAACTCCCGCCCGTCCGGAGAGAACGAAATGTAGTTTTGAATTCCCGTTAAGACTTTCGCTGCGGTTCCCCCGAGAGTAGGGAGGCGATACAAAGAATGCGCACCTTCCTTGTCGACCTTTTCGAAATAAAGGGTTTGACTGTCGCGCGAAAACGTCTTGCCGGGGAACCAGCCGTCTGTCCACGATACTATCTCGATGCGATTTGATTGCCCGGTCTGTTGCAGCCAGATCCGCGAGCGGTCGCCATCGATCTCGCTGTAAACAAAGTATTTTCCGTCGGGCGAGATCGTCGCGTCATTGACTTCTATACCGTTCGTCAGCCGAAGCACATCGAGTTGGGCCGCGCGTTGTTCGACCTCAACTCTTCCCGAGTTAAACCAAACGAAACCTGCGACCGCAAGCATCAGAAACTGCACGCCCGCAACGACGGCAAATCGATTGAATCGCGGTTTCTTATCGGGGCTAGTTTCCGGAACGCTCGATACCAACGGTTCGGTGAGCGGCTCATTCCAATCCGCAACCGCGAGAACATTGCCTCGACGCTCGACGTGAAGCGGCCGGCCGGTTGACCCCGACGCAACATTTCCTAGATGTCCGTTGTTTGTCCGCCGGATCGAAAGATCTTCAGGATCGAATCGATATCCGCGTTTCCGTAGTGTCTCAATATAAGGTTTTCCGTCTTTTCGCGTTCCGAGAGCTTTTCGCAGCAGGTATAAATAATGAGAAAGGTTCGAGTCCTCGACGAACGCGTCTTTCCAAACCGCTTCGATCAGATCGTCCTTACTTACTATCTCCCCGCGCTTTTCAACAAGGATGGCGAGTGTTTCGATGGCTTTGGGCGGAAGAGTGACCTCCGTTTCGCCCCGATAAAGCATCAGGTTGGCCCTATCAAGCCGAAAACCGTCAAACACGTAAACTCTGTGTCCAATGGAGTTAGCCATCTCAAAATTAAATTGAGAAAAACTTGAAGTTAAATTCCGCGACATCCTTGTCCCATCTCCTTACGATTCGTCCATAAGGAGCAGGCACTTCATTTGTCGGCACAGTTGTCAGGCTGTCCGGCTAATGTAACCCAAACCGGTGAAAAACGAAAGATGTTTTTCGCCGGGTCTGCTCCAAGTTGAATGTTCATCAACTACGTAAGTCACAAATCGAAATTATAAGGAGTCTCGGGCCGGTGGCTACGCGACCTCCGATAGAGACCGGAATCGACTGAGCCAATGACCGGGGCTCGTAGAACATGCGAAGGCCGACCACGACCGGACAATACCAGTAATAGTTCACTGAAATCGATTGAGAGAAATATCATGAAAAAGCTCTACTCTTTCCTAGCGGATTTCCTCATTACTTTATTCTCGGCCGTGACTCTCTTCGCGTCCGTGCTGTTGGTGCCCGCCTCAATACCGGTGTTTATTGATACCGGCTTGCCTAGCTTGGCGGAAGCCGGTGTGGTGCCGGCACCGGGAGGACGGCTACAATCAAAACCTTCGAAAACGTCGATGACCACGACCTTCACGATGGAGGACCTTGGGACGCTTGGCATCACAAGCGAAGGTTCGTACGTTAACGACAGCGGCGACGTGACGGGGGTCAATAATTACGGTGGCAATCCCAGCGTGTTTCGGACCTTTCTGTACAGAAACGGGCAGATGACCGATATCGGGACTCTCCCGGGGGCGACTCAAAGTTTTCCTGCCGGGATAAATTCGAATGGTGATCTTGCAGGTACGAGCACGGGAAGCATTTCACATGCCTTCTTATATAGGGATGGCGTGATGACCGACCTTGGCACGTTTGGAGGATCCACTAGCGCAGCCTCCGGTATCAGTGATAACGGCGACGTGGTAGGCGCAGCCCGAACCACCAACGATTTCGCGCAAATTGCCTTCGTTTACAGAAACGGCGTTCTGAACAATCTTGGCACCCTCGGCGGACGGAACAGCATTGCAATAGCGATAAACAGTAACGGTGACGTAGTGGGTGATGCCCAAATTGCCGACGGGAGTCAACATGCCTTTTTATACAGGAACGGGGTAATGACCGATTTGGGCACGCTTGGCGGATCGAGCAGTCAGGCGCTAGCGATGAACGCTGCCGGTGACGTGGTGGGACGCTCCTACCTCGCCGGGGATATAATCGAGCACGCGTTTGTTTACCGCAACGGCCAGATGACAG
>JAQSDP010000262.1 GCA_029945985.1 bacterium
CGCTGTTTACTTCGGTAAGGTCTTTGGGGCCTTTTTTAGTGGAGATAATGTTTGGGCCGGAGGTGACGGCGGTGATGGGCTCGGTCCGGATGCTCGGGTTAGAGCGTTCGAGCACGTCTTCGAGTTCGAGGTTGCGTTTGAGCCGTTTGAGATCGATGAGCAGATCCTTGGCGGTCTGGTACCGTTCGTCCGGGTTTTTCTCGAGCGATTTGCTGATGATCTCATCGAGCCGTTCGGGGACGTCGGTCGCGAGCCGTGACGGAAGCTCGGGATGAGTCTTCATGATCTCGGCGACCATGTCGGCCGACGTTTCGCCTCTGAACGGAGCGTGACCGGTCAGCATTTCGTATAGCACGCAGCCGAGGCTCCAAATGTCAGATCGCTCGTCGGTTGCTAGGCCGCGGGTCTGCTCGGGCGACATATACTGGACCGTACCCATGATGACGCCGGGCTCGGTGTTGACGATCTTGACCGTCGGTTCGTCGCCGAGCGACTGAGAGGCCGCCCGGAACGGCGACGGGACGAGCTTAGCAAGCCCGAAATCAACTACCTTCAACAAGCCGTCGCGGCGGATCATTATATTCTCGGGCTTGATGTCGCGGTGACAGATCGATGCTTCGTGCGCGGCGGTTATCCCGTGGGCCAACTGAATTCCGAAGTCCATCGCCTCGGCGATCGACAATCGGTCGCGACTCAGCCGCTGCCGCAATGTCTCGCCCTCGACATATTCAGTAGCAATGTAGTGCGTGCCTTGCCACTCGCCTACCTCAAAGATCGTCAAGATGTTCGGATGAGAAAGGGAAGATGCAGATCGCGCCTCCAACTGGAAGCGGTCGAGCCGGTTTTCGTCGGCCGTAAACTCGTCCGGTAATATCTTGATCGCGACCTGCCGGCCGAGCTTTCCATCGATCGCAAGATAAACATCGCCCATTCCGCCCGAGCCGATCTTCCGGACCACTTCATAGTGCCCGATCCGCTGACCGGAACGAGAGCTGGATTTTGAGGGCGATTCCGAGAACGGGTCAGCCGCAGGCGTCTCAAGAAAACCGGTGTCGTTAGAGTCGAGCAGCTTCTCGACACGGCGGAGCATTTCGCCATCCCCGTTGCATTTCTCGGCGACGAACGCACTTCGATCTTCCGGGGAGAGATCCAGAGCCGAATTGAAGATCTGCTTTAACTTTTGATAGTCGTCAGCGTTCATAGCGAGCGCTTACTCTAGTTCTGCTCGGAGCCAAGCACGGGCCATGTTCCATTCACGTTTCACGGTCGCGGGCGAGATGCCGAGGGCCTCGGCGGTTTCTTCAATACTCAAACCCGTGAAATACCGCATCTCGACGATCCGCACTTGGCGCTCATCCAGCTCTTCGAGCCGAGCAAGCGCCTGGTCGAGTGCGATGAGTTGCTCATCGGTTTCGTTGCATGAGCCCACGGCCGCGTCGTCCAAAGTGATCTGGATCGCACCGCCGCCGCGCTTGTCCCGAGAGCGTCCGACGGCGTAGTTGACCAGGATGCGCCGCATCATTTGCGACGCGATCCCGAAGAAGTGCGCGCGGTTTTGCCACGTGACGTTCTTTTGGTCGATAAGGCGGATGTAAGCCTCATTTACGAGGCCCGCCGTCTGAAGGGTGTGGTTTTCCCGTTCGCGTCTGAGATAGCGATGGGCCTGGCGGCGCAGCTCGTCGTACACGTGGGGCATGAAGTTCTCAGCCGCTTCTCGGTCGCCCGAGCTCCATGCCTTGAGCATCTCGGTGATATTGGGCCGACCTGCCGAATCTGCGCCCATAAACTGGCTCCTTGAATGGGATAACACGCACATAATGGTTCAAATTCCCGAATCCGTCAATAAGTTTTCTTCTCCGCGTGAGCCGATCCGCCCAAATATATTGCGTTCTATAGCGGACACCTAACAATTTTCCATTCCGAGGAAGCATTTATGCGAAAAGCTATTTCTTCAATTACGGCTCTTGTTGTGATCGTCGGCCTCTGTATCAGCCCCGCTCGAGCCCAAGTAGTGAGCGATATCGAGACCGACGCGATCAAGCAGGATGTTTCGCGACTCTACTCGACGACGAGCAAAAAAGTCCTGGTCCGGTTGAAAAATGGAAGTAAGGACAAGGGCTACATCGCCGCTGTCGGGTCCGACACATTCACGCTCCGGAACGGCATAACTCGAATGGAAATCCGTTATTCCAATGTCGCGAGTGTCACGCGGACCGGGCTGTCGAAGAACCAGGAAACAGCTCTGCTGATCGGTGCCGGAGTGGCGGTCGTGGCGATAGTGGCGGTTTTCGGGCGAAAGAAGCGCAGTGGCGGTTTCAATCCACCCTGCCTTCTCTGTTAGCCAAAGGAGCTGAAATGAAGCCACCAACCCTAACTATCGTTCTCATCGCAGCGTTCGTTTCGGCAGCCTGCGTCGGATCCGTTCAACCCTTCTACGATCAAAAAGATGTTTACTTCGATCGTGCGTTGGTCGGGACCTGGGTCGACTCCGAAAAAAAGGAAAGCTGGAACATACAGCCGCACGGGAACAAAGAATACCTTGTCAATCAGATCGACGAGGAAGGTGAGATCACACGGTTCGAAGCACGGCTGTTCAAGATCGGCGACCGATCCTTCATCGACCTCGTAGTTAGAACCGACGGCGACAGCGGAACTAAGCAAGTCTTCGCTGCACACACATTCGTCGCGATCCAGATAGACCAGTGCACGTCAAGGATGTCTTATCTCGACCCCTCGTGGTTGAAGAACCTTCTTGCAAATAACCCGAAGGCAATTCGCCACACGAACCTTGCCGGCGAGATCGTCTTTACCGATTCGACCAAAAATTTACAGACGTTCATCAGAAAGCATTTGGCTTCGCCCGGAGCTTTCGAACAAACCGAAACACTTTACAAAAAAGGAGAAACCCAATGCGAGCAAAAAGACTGATCACTTTCATTTTACTGGCCGTTATCGCGATCCCGGCGGCACCATTTGTTTATGGAAATGAGCGAGACAGAGAGGTCAAGGTGGCCGCTTATAACATGTATCCCGGCACTGAATTCTCGGGCATTTTCTTAGCCCAGACGCCGGATGAGTTAGTGGCTGAGGTCGCGGAAGCATACAACGATGTAAACGCCAGCAACGTTCCGGAACGTATCGACGAGATCGCGGACCAGATTGCAACCAACCAGCCGTATCTCGTCGGCCTGCAGGAAGTCGCGATCTGGAGTGTCGGGGCGCCTTTCGATCCGGCGGACGCTAACTTTGTCGTGTACGACTTTCTTCAAATTCTTCTTGATCGCCTCGCGGCGCGTGGGGCTCATTATGAAGCGATCTCCATCCAGGAGAATTTGACGGCCGAACTGCCTGCTGTTTTCAGCCAAACTTCCGCTCTGGACGTTCGCTTTACGGATCGCGTTGTGATTCTTGCACGAACCGATATGAGTACATCCGAGATAAAAATAGAAGGCGTCGACGCGGGCACCTTCGCCTCGCTGCTAACACTTCCATCGCCGACATTAGGGAATGTTGTGGTCCCTCGCGGCTGGACGTCAGCCGACATCAAGCACCGAGGCAAGACGTACCGGTTCGTCAACGCCCACCTCGAATCATTTGTCGAGTACTTTCAGATCCTGCAAGCTCAGGAAGTTGTGGACGGGCCAGCGAATACAGATCTGCCGGTGATCGTGGCGGGTGACTATAACTCCGACCCGGGGGTGAACCCGACCGCGTATAACATCTTGCTCGGCTCCGGATTGTCGGACGCGTGGACGTCTACAAACCCAGGCTCGCCGGGATTTACGTGGGCTCTGTCGGGTGAACTTCCGTCGGTCATTCTTCAACCCGATCAGCGCGTCGACCTGGTGTTGTTCCGGGGCGGCATGACGGCTTCCAGTTCGGATCTTATCGGAGAAGAGGTGGGTGACATTACGCCGTCGGGTTTCCGTCCATCAGACCACGCCGGTGTCGTCGCATCGTTTGTTTTGCATCCGTGATCTGCGGATCTCCCACGCCCCTTTT
>JAQSDP010000263.1 GCA_029945985.1 bacterium
TAACGACGATCCACACAGGGCATCAGCCGTCAGCCCTCATCCCCGGACAGACGATGATCGCTAAGACTTGGGGCAAGACTGTTGATGACGCGACTATCGTTCCCACGGCGATGGTGTCGGTGGTCTTGGGATCTGCAGGCAACGGTTCAGCCGGACGTTCGCCCGGAACCCGAGGCAAGCAAGCTGCGATGCTTCGTGCCGAACTTATCAAGGCCCAGGAGAATGCGGCAAAGAAGGACGCTGCGAAAGACTTGAAGTCCGATATCATGCTGCGTGTCATTAAGGGTGAAGTTCGATTGCTGATCACCGCTCATAAAGATCAGGACATAATGACCGCTCTTCGGCTTGCGAAAGAGTTCAATCTGAAGATCGTCCTCGACGGTGCATCCGAGGCTCAGCTCGTCCTCAATGAGATCAAGGCGTCGGGCTTCCCGGTCATCATTCACCCCACGATGGCAAGAGCAGGTGGCGATACCGAAAGCCTATCGATGGAAACCGCGTCAAAGCTCAAAGCAGCCGGAATCCCGGTCGCTCTCCAGAGTGGATACGAAGGCTACGTGCCGAAGACTCGCGTTATTCTGTTTGAAGCTGCGATGGCTGCGGCTAACGGATTATCCATGTCGGACGCACTCGGTCTGATCACGATCGATGCGGCGAAGATACTTGGCCTTGAGGGGCGTATTGGGTCGCTATCTGTTGGAAAGGATGCGGACATCGCAATGTATGACGGAGATCCGTTCGAGTACACAAGCCACTGTACGGGCACCATGATCAATGGGGTCGTTGTCAGTGAGGTAGTACGGTGATCTGCGTGTCTATGGTTTGACATAGGCGATGAATAAGCTTACTCTTTCTGGGTTTTCCGCTTACTCCACGTAAGCGGGGAACACCAAAAGGTGCTGAAAACGGTGTGGGAGACGGTTTCGGCACCCTTTTTTTTATTTCATTCGCTGGTCTGGTACGGTGGTTGCGTTCGCTGGTCTGGTACGGTGGTTGCGTAGATAGGTAGGCATGAATGCTCAGACGCATCAATACGCTACAAGGAGGCCACCCTTGAACGAACAAAGACACAATAACCGGAACGACTATGATAATCCGATCCCGAAGCCTCCCGATGAGATGTTCGATGATTTCCTCAGAAATATGGAGGACAGACTTGTGACCCGCAGATTCGATGTCGATCGACGTAGGACTGGGAAACATACCGGCGGTAGATCCGAGGCTAGATAATACGCACTAAATTAAATAAATTATGGTATTCGATATAAACGGATACCTTTTTTTGTCAGTAACGAGCGAAACAATGTAACAGAAAACCCTCTTCAGTTGTTGTTACCCTCCGATTTCGTAGTATCCTCGTAACAGTTCTTAAGCATCCCTTTCATTTTATCGAACAGCTATGTTTGCAAGCTTCTTGCTCTCGTCCCTACTCTTGTTTCAAGCTCCCGCCGTTTCTCCGCGTCCGACAGAATCGCAGCCGCAGGCCCGTCCGACTCCGGCGACAGTTGCAGATCAAAAGGACGATCCGCCCGTTGTAACCAAACACTCCGCCCGCGTCGGTGGTCGGCAGTTGAACTACACGGTCACAACAGGCTTCATGCCGATCAAGAACGCGACGAGCGGCGAAACTGAAGCACGCCTGTTTTTTATGGCGTATACGCTGGACAATCGGCCTGCGAATCGACCGCTGATGTTCTCGTTCAACGGCGGACCCGGCTCGGCATCTGTCTGGCTGCATATGGGAGCACTCGGGCCGAAGCGTGTGAAGATGCTCGACGATGGGCTGATGCCTCCCGCACCCTACGAGACAGTCGACAATGAGTTCAGCTGGCTGGACCAGACAGACCTGGTGTTCATAGATCCAGTGGGGACAGGCTATTCGCGGGCGACACGGCCGGAACTAGCAAGCAAGTTCTTTTCGGTGAATGGGGACATCGACTCGATCGCCGAGTTCATTCGGATGTACCTCGGCCGCCACGAACGTTGGCACTCGCCGTTGTACTTGGTGGGTGAAAGCTATGGTACGACACGAGCTGCGGGCCTTTCGAACCACCTTTTTGAGCGAGGCATAGCTCTTAATGGGATTTTGCTCGTGTCGACCGTCCTGAATTTTCAGTCGATCAGGTTTGCTGATAATAACGATCTGCCGCTCGTCCTGATCTTTCCTTCGTACACGTCAACGGCCTGGTATCATAAGCAGCTTCCTGCGGACCTACAAAGCAAGCCGCTTCGGGATGTGCTGAGAGAGTCTGAGGCTTTCGCCACGAATGAGTTCGCTCCGGCGATGCTGAAGATCGACCGGCTGTCAGCTTCAGAGAAGTCGGCACTGCTAGATAAATTCAGCCGTTATTCGGGCCTTAGCCGCGACTTCGTCGATGAGAACAATTTTCGTGTGGACCTGGGTGAGTTCAACAAGGAACTGCTCCGCAAACAGCGGCGTTCAACCGGACGGCTCGATAGCCGCTTCCTGGGCTACGACAAAGATTCGTCAGGTGACGGACCCGATTTCGACCCGAGCATGACTGCCATCCGCACCCCTTACACGGCTGTATTCAATGACTACGTCCGTCGAGAGTTAAACTTTAAATCGGACCTCGAATACTATATTCTCGGCGGTGGAATTTCTTCTCCATGGAACTGGAATACGAATAACCAGTACGCAGATACGTCACAGGCGTTGTCATCCGCGATGCGGAAGAATCCGTATATGAAGGTGTTCGTCGCGAGCGGCTACTTCGACATGGCGACGCCGTACTTTGCAGCCGAATACACGGTCTCTGCAATGAACCTCGACCCGCAGCTTCGGCGAAACTTTTCGTTTGCGTATTACGAGGCCGGGCATATGATGTATATCGAAAAGGGATCGTTGAAGAAGCTTAAGGAAGATATCGCAGTGTTTATGCAGGCGTCAGCCAAGCGGTGAGCTATCTCAATGATTTGTGTCGCCGGTCGCCATTCGAACAGCGTGGCCCAATATTGGGGCGACCACTGCAAAACATTCCTCGACGCCTTTAGGGGACCCAGGAAGATTAATGATCAGCGTTCCGTTTCGAGTTCCTGCAACGCCTCTCGAAAGGATCGCAAACGGAGTCTGTAATGCTGTTTCTCGCCGAATCGCTTCGGCAATACCGGGAACCTCGCGTTCGATTACTGTCAGCGTCGCTTCAGGAGTGTTATCACGAGGTCCGAGCCCGGTTCCACCTGTAGTAACGATGAGATTGACCTCGCGGGTGTCGGTGAAGCTTAGCAGCGCCTCTCGAATCAAATCAAGATCATCGCAGACGACCGAATGGTGCACGACCGTCGCTCCGATGGATTCCAGTAAACCCCCTAAAAGGTGCCCCGAAACGTCTTCGTGAACTGTTCGCGAATCGCTGGCGGTGATGATCGCGGCGTATATTTTTACGGTTTCAGCCATGATTTCTACGCCTGCGTTACGTCTAGTTCGGCTAGGCGGCGATTCTCACGATTGCTGAAGAAAAGGCTCAGCAGCACGCCGCCAACGACTAGAATCATCCCGAGTAATGTAACCGGAAAAAGCTGTTCGCCAAAGACGAACACGCCGAAGAATATAGCGTAGACGAGTCCCGTGTAGTTGATTATGGCGACTCCAGCGGCTTTTTCACGTTGCAGGGCGTTAGTCAGGAATATCTGCCCTAGTTGTGAGAAGACGCCGATCAGAAAGAGCCAGAACCAATCCCAACCGTGGGGTAACTTCCAGTTGAAGAACAGACTAAAAAATCCAACTACGACACCGACGAGTTGGAAATGGAGAACGACCGTCAACGGATGCTCCTGCCCCCGCATTCGCCTGACGAGATTATAAGCCACGCCGGAGCAGAAGGCTGACAAGATCCCGATGCCTAGGTAGAATGGCGAGATACGCGAATCGAACTGCTGGATCACCAATACGCCCGCGAAAGCCATCGTGTAAAAAAGCCATTGGACCGCCCTCACCTTTTCGTTAAG
>JAQSDP010000264.1:0-2321 GCA_029945985.1 bacterium
ACCTACCGGCGGCATTTACGTTCTTCATCGCCTCGACTGTGACCGTGTATCGCGATGACCCCGAGCCGTCGGATCAGGCGATCGATAAATTATGGGATGGATTGAGTGGAGCCTTGGCTGAGTCTCCGGAGATGGCAAATTTGTCTGATTCTGAGAAGCAGCAGCTTTACGACATGCTGGTCGCATTTAGCGGGTTCGTCCTTGCTGGTTATATGGAGTCGAAGACGACAGGCGACGCGGACACCTTGAAGGTTTTTCAGACCCTGTCCGGTGAATTGATCCGTACTGTTCTAAAGACCGATCCGGCAACCCTCAGGTTCTCAAAGGACGGGTTAGATATAGTCAGTTAGCAACTTGACACCGAAAACACAAGTTTTCTACTATCTAAGTTCGCCTTCGGACAGGAAGGCGTTTGATTTTTGAAGCGAGACGGGTGATTTTTTCACGGTGGTCTCACCCAAAAACAAGGTTTTGGGCACGTACGTCAATTGGTAGACAGCCTCCCTTACAAGGAGGAAGTTAGGGGTTCGAGTCCCTTCGTGCCCACCAATCTTTAGTTTCCAAATGCGGGGTCGTAGTTCAGTTGGTTAGAACGCCAGCCTGTCACGTTGGAGGTCGCGGGTTCGAGCCCCGTCGGCCCCGCCACTAAAAATAATCAAGAGTCGGGCGAAAGCTCGGCTTTTTTGTTTTTTACTCCTTCCGAGCTGTCGAAGACAGCATTACCGCATCCGTTAGGACCTTGCGCCGAACGACAGCAAAGCGGGTCTGGTCGCGCGAGAAACTCAGATCGACGACGTCGTCGGGTTCAGTTGTTAGCAATTGCCTAGGTTCGCCCTTGTCCGGATCTATCTGGAAGACCTTTTTTTCCAGGCCGTCGCCTTGCTGTGATTCCTGGTAGTAAAGGCTCTTCGTATCGGGCGTCCATTTGAGAAACCACGTCGGGCGAATGTTAAGGACTGCACGAGGTGTCAGCGAGTCGACAGGCCTGACGATCACCTGCGTCGGATTTGCGTTGTCCCCACCGATCGTGTGAGCCAGATATCGTCCATCGGGCGACATCGCCCAATAATAGGTGGACGCGCGGGGCAAGTAGTCCAATCCGGTCACAGGACCTCCGTCGACCGAGACTTGTCCCATCGGCGCGGAACCTTCGTTGTACCAGCGAAATACTACGGTCTTTCCGTCCGCCGCAAATTGCGGGCTCTGGGTAATTCCTGGAGCATCTGCAAGCAGGATCTGGTTTCCTCCATCTATATTCATTCGCCAGATCTGGTTAAATCCGGACCGTTTTGATGTGAACACGATGTAGCGGCCGTCACCGGAAACTCGCGGGCTGCCATTGTCCGAATCCTGCGGTGTTAGCTGCAGAGGATTTTTCCCGTCTGCATCCGCTATCCATACCGAGACGCGATCATTCTCGAGCACATCAAAAACGATCCTCCCGTCCGGAGTCCAGTCTACATCCGAGTGGGCAAGAGGTTCGCGGGTGATCGGCGACATTGACCGAAGGTCATTTGCGTTTCCTACCCAGATCCGCGTTTCATCGGTACGCTGTACAGACACGATATTACGGCCCTCACGATCGACGCTTACGCCGGAATAGCTATTTAGGTCGTTCGTGATCCGAGTCATTTCTCCGGTCGGTACCTCCAGATGAAATAGCTGTCGCCGATTCGAGTTTCCGTCGACTGCATTCACGAGCAGGCCCCGGTCCGAATCGAGAACGGCGATCGACTCGATTCGCTCTTTCTTTCGGACAATCTCGCGTTCATTGCCGGTCTGAACGTTGTACATTATGACCGACCAGTTCTCGATCTCCTTTAGCTCGCGCTTAATGAAGAAGATCAATTTGCCGTCAGGCGAAAAGCGGGCCTTTCTGATGATCGATTCGCCCTCTAGTTCGCGCAAAACCTGTTCATCGCTGCCGTCTTCCGCGTTCGTTGAGATCAACTTCGAATTCGTCACATTTACCGACGTGTCCGGGGCCGGGTCGCCATATCGCACGAGAAGTACCCGCTTACCGTCGGGCGAGACATTACCCATGTGATTCACTTTTTCCGCTATTCGTCGTGGAGTCTGGCCGCCTAGCGCAGGAACGCGATAGAGAGTTCCGTGTGTTCCGAACCTTGGAGCTGTGATGAAGTAGACGTATTCGTTATCGTTGCTGAACAAAATGTCCCAATAGTGAACCTGTTGCGAGGGTACGATCTTGATGGCGGTCGTGTCGCTTACCCGCCTGATCCACAACGCGCGTCCCCCGTCGTCTTCGTAGGTCACATACGTGATCGAACGCCCATCGGGCGAGATCACCGACAGAGCGA
>JAQSDP010000264.1:2331-3962 GCA_029945985.1 bacterium
TTGGACTGTGACAGTTTCCGAAGCGAGATGCTGTTCGGACTGAAGGGAAGTGAGCCAGGCTGATTCGAGAAGACATACCAGCCGCCGAGAGCCAAAGCGAGTACGAGTGCTGCCGTCGCCCCCCACCATAGCTTCGATGGGGACGTTGCCTCACGATAGAAACGGCGGGCAAAACTATCCATCGAAACACCTGCGTCGCTGACGGATCGGGCTTCTTTCAAGATCGACCGGATGTCTCGCATAGACTGAAAACGCTTGCCGGGGGATTTTTCCAGACACCGCTCAACCATCTTGTTCAGGGCAGGCGGAACGTCAGAACGGTATTTGGTGATCGGTTCGGGATCGGAGTGGACGACAGCCTTGACGATCAAGCCCTGCGAGGATCCGCGAAAAGGGCGTTTGCCTGTCAGAGCCTCGTACATCACCGTGCCGAAGCTAAAGATATCGCTTCGGACATCTACTTCCGATCCCTCGGCCTGCTCGGGCGACATATAAGACGGCGTGCCAATTATCTGGCCGGGAGCGGTGATGTCTTTCGCCACCGAATGGTTTCCAGCAAGGCTTTGCTCGAATTGAGCAAGCCCGAAATCGAGGATCTTCGGCGTGCCATCAGCCGAGATCATTATATTTCCCGGTTTTATGTCTCGATGTATCACACCTCCCTTATGTGCAGCCAGCAGGGCATGGGCGATAGGCTCCAGCCATTCGAGGAACATCTTGATCGCCAAGCCGCCCTCCGGAGTCAGCCTGTCGAGTGTCCTGCCCTCGACATATTCCATTGTGATGAACTTGATTCCATCGAATTCTTCTACGGAATAGACGGTGGCTACGTTCGGATGGTTGATGCTCGCGGCAGCATGTGCTTCGTTTCTGAATCTGCGCAGAAAGGATGGGTCGGAAGCAAGCGAGGGCGGAAGCGTCTTGAGCGCGATCTTTCGCCCCAGATTCGTATCGGTCGCGAGATAGACTTCGCCCATTCCGCCGGACCCGATCGCCCTCTCGATCACGTAATGACCGATCGCGTTGCCGGGAGCAAGAGCCCGCGCATGCTCGACAAAGTCGGGGACGAAGCTGCCGACGATCGGCTTAGAGATGAATTGCCCGGCCTCATTCCCCGCTTCCAGCAACGACCGAACCTCCGACAGCAGGGCGGAATCGTCCCCGCAAGCCTCGCGCAGATATGCCTCGCGTTCCGCGGTATCCATTTCCGCTGCGGAACTGAATATCTCGCCGACCTTTTCCCAACGCTCCGGTGTCATTGACTTATGTTCGGCTGAGTTCGCGGTAGAGCCACGCCCGTGCAAGATTCCAGTCGCGGCGAACGGTTCGCGTAGAGATCTCAAGCGTCTCGGCGATCTGTTCTTCTGTGAGGCCGCCGAAGTATCGAAGCTCAACGATACGGCTTTGCCGATCATTCATCGCCGCCAGGCGGTCGAGGGCGTCATCGAGAGCCACGACCTCCGCTGCCTTTTCTTCGGCAACATCTACGTTGTCATTGAGCGTGACGTGAACTCCACCACCGCCTCGTTTCAGGCTGGTTTTCTTGCGCGCGAAATCAACAAGGATACGACGCATCAACTGAGCGGAAATTGCGTAGAAATGATTGCGGTCCTGCCAATTGACCCTATTCG
>JAQSDP010000265.1 GCA_029945985.1 bacterium
GCGGTTATCCATGTCGTACTTTGGGTTAACCTCGGTGAACTCGATCATCCTCGTGTTCGCCAGTGACGCCGCGTATTTTACTAGCTGAATGAATTCCCCCGCACGAATCCCAAGAGGTGACGGTGCCGAAGTTCCCGGAGCGTCCGCTGCTCGAACTACGTCAAGATCGAATCCGAAAAACGTGTTCATCGCCGAACTGTGATGAACGAACTTGTTTTTGATCATTTCCTTTAGCTCGACGTCGCTTTCAGAACGAGATCGGAGCAACTCGAGGCTGATCCTTTGAACCCCAAGTTGACGGATGTATTCGAAATAAACGGGTGAGCAAAAATGAGTTTGAAAGCCCACTTCAAAGAATTGATCCGGGACGAGATGTCCTTCTTCGAGCAATTGTCTGTAAGGCGTTCCGCTGTTTCGCTGATCGGCGATACGCACATCAAGGTGCGAATCCACATTGATGCCGATCCAGTTTTCCGCCCCAAAAACCTCGGCCATAGCGACGCCATCCGGATAAGAAATATCGTTTCCGCCGCCGATCACGATAACTCGTTTGCCGTCCCGAAGCAGTTGCTGAACGATCGCAGTGTGAGTGTCGTGGGTAGCTTCAAGGGTCGGGCCGATCTTCGTATCGCCGAGGTCGAAAACCCTTCTGCGGATATTGAACGGCGTGAGCTTGTAAAACTGTTCACGAATCGCCGATGGTGCGTGCTCGGCTCCGGGCCGTCCATTATTCCGCCGTACGCCCTCATCCTGCGGACAGCCGAGAATTACGATCTCCGACGACGCATAGTCGCTCTCGGTTCGCTTCACGACGTCGCCAAGACGCGGATCGTTCTTGTCGCTGCGTGAGAAAAACAGGTCACTGTTCGGCCTGGTAGTTTGGCTGAAGATCTCGCTCATGTTGTTGGTAAGTCGAATAGGGTAAATATATCCGAAACAGGCTCATTTGGCGAAACCCGTTGTTCTTGCACGAGTTCGTTACTCGTCTGGCCCGATATCGTGTGCACATAGTTGATCGAAAACAGTACGCTTGAAGCTCAACACCCGCTTTTTCGAATACTTCCCGAGTGGTACGCTCATTGCTTCTTTAGCTGTGAGCAATTAATTCCGACCAATCCAGGGTCGATCTATTTGGGGGATGAATCATGAAGAAGTCTTTGATCTATTTTGTAATGTCCACGCTGCTTGCAGCAATGTTCATATTCGCTGCACCGACGTCCACGGACGCCCAGTCAGCGTACTATCGTAAGAAAGTTTATCGAAACGGCCGTGTTACCTGGGTTCGCGTCCGTAAACCTAGTTACTACCGTCGTCACCGAAACCGTATCAATATGGCGGTAGGAACCGGCGGAGGTGCCCTTTTAGGTGGGCTGATAGGTGGAAGGAAAGGTGCACTGATAGGGGCCGGGGCAGGTCTTGGAGGATCAGCTCTCTATACCTACAAATTGAACCCGAAGACGCGTAAGTATCGTAAGGTTCGGCGTTATTAGATACTGGTCATATCTCACGCGAAAGGGCGGGAAGCATATCAGCTTCTCGCCTTTTTTGTGCTTGACGGTACCGCATTTCTGCACTAAGCTTCCGCAGTTCCCCAAAATATTCAAGTAACGGTGAAGAGTCTTCGAAGTCTACGATTCGCAATATGCGCCTAACTATCACGCACGAACAGTGGATGAAATCCACACATTCTTTAATTAAACCCCGAAGTCCATCGTTGAAGCGGATTGATCAAGCTATCGCGTTCCGTGATCAAGGCGAAGCGAAGCGGGCACTCATCGCGTGGATCGACGAGCAGAACAAGAAGCGTCAGGATTGGCAGCGCAGCGTACGAAACGAAAAGGGAATGGTCAAGAAGTTATACGACGAACTTGGCGTTCTTGGTGCTGCTCCAGCGTTCCAGAATCCTGCGGCCGGGGTGGCTGATGAAGCTGCAAAGGCTGAGCTCAGGCGTGAACAGCAGATTGCCGCGGCGAAAATGTTCGCCGGAAAGGAGATCAAATTCAAGGATAGTTTCTGGGGAATCAGCCGATTGAAGTGTAGGGAACAGACCAGCAAGATCGGTAAAGCCAGGAATGCTGCCGGGAACGTGGCAATGACAGCCTTTGGTGTCGGTTCGAACTTAGGAAGTGCCGCCGCTACCGCCGGAGGCATCGCGTCAAGTCTTCGAACTGTCATCCAGGAGATCATGGGGGAACTCCCCGCGGCAACACACAACGAGATCATTGAGCAGGTTTTTGGCACCACAGTTGAAAACTTCATTTTCGAGGTCGCACCGTTGATCGGGATGGTCTCGTCGGGAGCGAAAGCGACAATGGCCTGGGTCGGCGTAGCGAGGAACATCCACTCGGCCACCCAGATGGAAGCGCGCGTCTTCGATGTCCGTGCCGGCGACGCATCCGCGGCCCTGCAATCCATGATTGCGGTCATCGATAGGCAGATAAAAAAGCAAACTGCCGACGGGGCGATTCACACGACCGCCTTCGCTGGAAAAGTCGCTGCCTCGGCAGCGGATTTTGGGACCGCTACGACGGCCGCCATAGGCGCTGTCGAAAGCGTTGCCAATCTGCTTAACACACTTGTTGACCTGGTCACTGACGCGAAACAGATGATCGCCGGCAATAAGCTTATCGTAGAACAGAAGCTCGATCTCGACTTGTTCAACACTTGTCCGATCCTCGGCTGCTACTATATCGTCGTTCAGGACCATTCAACGATCATGAATTTTGACATCGCGAATATGGGACGCGATAACTGGCAGCAGGAGGCCGAGCGGCTGAAGTACGCCATCCAGCCAGTCCTATTGAAAGCAGCCGACCTTATTTCCAAGTCTCGGATCGGAATCATGGGAATGGACCAGGCAAAAGGCGTTTACCAGGCTTCAATTCTGCAAAAGATCGAGCTCTATTATAAGTCACGCCAGATGCAGGCTTCTAGCAGCATTTTTCTTGATAATGTAAAAGCGTTCATCAAAGGCAATGCTTGACGAATTGATCGCGCTCAGCTGACCGCGGCAAGCTAAGGATCGCCCAAAAGCAGCCCGAGGCAGGGATCGAAATATTCAAGCACGGCACGGCGCGACGCTAGAGCCCGGCGATGCTCGAACATTCCATCTTTTAGGAGAGGCCTATCTACAAGCAAAACAAGGCACTCTCGGTGCACAGGCTCAAAATCACGCCATCCGCCTTGACCCTTTCGGCCAAGCTGAATGCCATCCTCACCTTGCTCACCTTTTCCAGCTTGCCGGAGCAAACGATCGGGCAGCTGCCGAATACAAGAAGTTTTTCGCAAAGGTTCCGAACCATCCTAACAAGGAGAAGTTCGAGAAGTTCATCAAGGAGAACTAAGGCTTTGCGTTGTAGTACAAGATGAAGTCCTTTGTCACATCAACACTTTGATCCCCGATCGGATCAGAAGGCCGTTCTGGTCCTTCGAAGCATCGAAGATCAAGGCATATCCGTTCTGTTTTGCGTACTCCTGGAGTCCTGTCCCGATCGCCTGTCTGATGGGACCAAGGAGCGTCTGCTCGCGGCGGCTATACTTCGCTTTCGCATCTTCAGACTTGAATCGATGTCTCTTTGGAGCTTCTGAGCCTCGTCAACTTTGGCCTGGGCTGCAGCACTATTAGCCGCAGGAGTGCCTCTCAGTTTATCAATCTGACTGTAACGTCTGAAGCCGGGCACTCATCGCCGTAAGTTCGGCCTTCAGCGGCGCAAATTCATTATCTAGAATCTTGACCCCCGTTCACGTACTTGGTGATACCAGCCTTTTCATCGCCAAAGCTGTAAGAATTTACCGGACCGATCCGCGTTAATGGAGCCTGCGCTGCTGTAAAAATGGAAAACAACAACGTGGCCGTAGCCAGGGTGAGGACGCGAAAATACATGTTTGAAAAGATCTCCGTAAGTTTAATCGGAAGCGGCTGAAGATTAGGGTAGGATGGGAATCTTTACCTCGTTACGCC
>JAQSDP010000266.1 GCA_029945985.1 bacterium
ACCAATATTCAAGCCGGAAGTCAGGCTGACGCCAAAAAAGAGAAACGCAGGCAACAGCAAGAACAGCATTTCGCGTCGGCGCGTTCGATAGAGTCCAATTGTCAGCAAACCAAGTGCCAGCAATACAAGCAACGCGACGCTCGTTTTAATTGAAAATGCGGCGGGAAAATAAAACCAGCGAGCCGTCGGATAAATGTCGCCGAATAAAAACATCGGACGATCATTGCCGGAGCGCAAAACGTGAAACAATCCGGCAGCGTAAGATTCGGGAAAAATACGGGTTACTTCTCTCATCGTTTTCACGACGGGCGAGTTGATAATTTCCGGCGGTGCATTCTCGAAAATACTAGCGACCAAAGCTGGAGGTTGAGAGTCGTTCGGCAATGCGTCGTAGCGAAAACCGTAAAATGCCCATAGCACCGCGAACCCGATGAACACGATTCCGGCAAAGTCGGCGACACGACGCAAAAAACGGCGGCTAACATTTCCTTCGATTTCCGTCTTGCGGGCAAGAAAAAAATCGGAAATGAACAGCAAAGTCATAATGGGCAAAATCAATATACCCGAATGTTTTGAAGCCAAAGTCGCGCCCGTCGCTAAACCAACCACCAAAAAACGAATCCACGTCGGATCTTTCCGATAACGATAAAACGCATAGACCGCGGCGAACATCGTCGCCGCGATCGCCATATCGGTTGTTACGAGCGAGCCGTGAGCGATGATATTCGGTTCAAAAACCAGCAAACTGAGCGCGATCACCGATTCGAAGCGTCCGAACATCTCCCGCGCAGCCAGCAAAACCATCATCGCCAGAAACAAACTGATCAAAGCCGCCGACAGACGTGCCGGAACAACTATATTGTCGGGATTGTTTTTGGAGATAAAAAGATTTCCGGCAACGTAACTTTCGTCGGTCGAGGTAATTTTTGTACCGCAATCCCACGATGGTTGAATTAAATCTTTAAAGATAAGCGGTCCCGCCGCTATCAATTTCAAAAGCGGCGGATGTTCGACGTTGACGCCGAAATCGCCGCATTGCCAATATCTGTAACCCGCAAAAATATGCGGCGACTCATCAATCGTCGCGCTCGTCCGCGTCGCATGAAACCAAAGTTGAAAAGCAAACAAACCAAACAGCAAAAAGACAGTGAAGGTAAACCAGCCACGTCCACCTTTCTCGTCAATCGGAGACGGGAGCACCGAATTTTCTGTCGCTAGATTTGAATTTGCCGAACTTTGCATGGTGGATTCGATTTACAGTGTTCTACGGATCGTTATTAGGGTTTTCCTACATAACGCCGGGACCAATCCGCGTGGCGACCGCGCGTCGGCCTCAATGAATTGTTATCGGGCGGCGTAAATGTCACTTGCCAAGTGGTAGGCCTGGTGGGCGTGTGAAGCCCCAACGCTTCCAAAGTTCGGGCGTATAGGTCTCTAATTTGTATGGCTGACGATTGTCGAAATTGAGGGCGTTTGTCGCAGACACGATCTTCCACGCTCCTGACTTTTTCCTGAGAACTGCGGTAAGATAACCGGACTGAACAGGGAGCTTTCTTCCTCCCATCTTGAATACAAGACCGCCCCAGACGCTGTACGCGATCGACAGATCTCGATCCGGAAACGTAATAACAGGTTGTTCAAGGATCGTCTGCGTACTTTCGTCAACAATGAACTCCGCCATTGAGTGCATATCAACGATAGCGTTGCGGCCGTCGGCCTTCATCCCGCCCACCGTTATGAAAACAGCGTCTTCAGACCATAGCTGCGTGAACTTCTTCATGTCTTTGTTGAAAAAGTGCGTAGTGATGCCGTTTACCGCAGAGGTGACGGCCGCCTTGTCCTGGCTCGATTGTGCCAAGATCTGTTGCGATACAAGTAAGAGCGAAACTCCCATCAAGATCAGCGATAACTTAGTGATTTTCATAAACATTTCCCCATAGATTAGTGACCTCTAACTTATAATTGACTTTGTAGTATCAGTTCGAGTCGAAGCGCGGGTCGAGGTTAGATGAGGTCCTCGCTTTCGGTCTCAATATATTCTCGCAAGATCTTTAGAGTGTCGCTGGTAAAAGAGTGTTCATGCGAAAAAGGTGAGGCAAATGTAGCATTTTCAATGAACGGTGGACAATGGAAAATGGACAGTTTCGGGCGTTCGTTCCGGTTCTTCTTTTTTGTGTTTTCGCGGGATTTTGTAGCCACGGAACAGGATTTGAAGGGAGGACATTCGAAATCTTCTACCACGAACTACACGAAACATCACGAAGAGGGAATCGATCGGCCGCGTTCTTAAATCGCCCTGCTGACGCGCGGGCTTGGGCATTGGGAACTGCTGAGGCGGAACCTCGTCGCTATCGCCCCGGTTCTGACTAGAGATCGTGTTTGGTTAGGAGGTAGCGGAATTAATGGACTTCCATTTTTAGGAGTTCGGCGGCCGCGGGTGTGGTTGCTGGCGGTGTGGCCGAGGGCGTCGGCTACCAGGTCGCGTTCCACGGCTTCGAGTGGGAGCGCAGAGGCTTTCGGGCGGCAGGGATGTTGTCGCGCTCGGCGGCCGTTAGAGTCCGTGTCGGCCTCGGTTTCCCTACCGTTTTGTGCAGAAGCGGCAAACTGACAGGAGGCAAACACCCGCGAGAATAAGCTTGGGGGAAATCTTCGAAATCATGGACAAAACTCCTTAAGTAAAATGCGGCGGGTGGAAGGCGGCCGTCCAGGAAACGTTGGGTTCCGTTCCTGTTGTCAAAGCTAATTTCCAGCTTGAGCGAGTGATGCCATGGGGCGTGGCATCACTCGCCTAAGCGGTCATCGTGCGGATCCCACAGTGTGCCGGTAGGGACCGCCGATCTGGTTCAGATACGGAAATCTGATGTTGTTGCTCGAAGAGTCCTCGTCGCGTTCACCCTTGACAGAGTCGTCTTCTCGCCTGAACTCAAAGTCATTTCCGAAATTTTCGCTGGCGGTGGCAAATCCAGTTAGGAATCCACTGTTCTTTGCAATAGGATTTGACGCGCCGTACGCAAACGGATCGTTCGAATCCCTCCCACCCTTGATTTTCTCTGAGCTTGTAAGTTATAGACCGCATGCACCGCCGGCGTACTCAAGAAAATCTAAAATTTTTCTAAATGCCACAGGAAGGCCTAAAAACTGAGGAAAATCGATCGGACTGCGATATCGTTTACGAGTTCGGTTCGTACTTAATGGATGTCGGGCAGCGGGTTCTGACTCGTGATGGTGTGGAAATTCATCTAGCACCGAAGACGTTTGACCTTCTACTGTTCCTGGTCGAGCGAAGCAATCGGATCGTCAAAAAAGAGGAAGTGTTTGAGAGTGTCTGGAACAATTCCTTTGTAGAGGACGCGAATCTGGTCGTGCATATTTCCACTCTGCGAAAGATGTTTTCGGCCCATCCTGATGCCGGCGTGTCTATCGAGACCTTCCCGAAAACCGGTTATCGCCTCAACGCAGAGGTTCGTGAATTGCCGAGGCGAGATGGCGTGCCAATATCGGAAGCGACGCTGATCGGCGATCCGTCAGCGGCGGGCGATGTTTCCCGACCTGCAGAACGAAACGATCGATTCGCTTGGCTAGCCGTTGGGCTTGTGGGATTCGTTCTTTTGGCCGCGTTCGCTTTTGGCTTTCCGTCCCTTTTCCAAAGGAAAACGGCTGACGCGGTGGTGACGGTGCCGTCGTATAAGCAACTCACTTTTGAGAGGGGAACCATCTGGGCCGCGAGGTATGGGCCGAACGGAAGCCAGGTAGTTTATGGCGCGAAATTGAACGGCGGGCCTTTGGATCTATACATGCTCAGCTCGCCCTCGACTGAATCGCAGGCATTGAGTCTTCGGGATACAAGTCTGCTGTCGGTTTCGAGCAAGGGCGATATGGCGGTACTTCAAAACCAGCATTATCTCTATCAATTTATTCATCGAGGTACGCTGGCTCGAATGTCCATCGGCTCCAGAG
>JAQSDP010000267.1 GCA_029945985.1 bacterium
GGATGCCGCAAGCTCTTCATCCAGCATGCTCGGGTGACCCTGAAAATGGTTCCGGCCCAGCGTCTCGTGGATGTCCTGATATATCACGGTCCCGGAAAGCACGAGAACGTCGACGAAGCGATTCTTGATCACGTACGCTAACAGTCGCCGCATACCCGACGAGATCAGGTTGCCCGACCCGCAAACGTATATGGTCGAGTTGTCATCGAGCATGTCGAGCCAAATCCTGTGTGCTTCGGCTAACTGACGTGCCCCAAATCCGGCTCCTTCCA
The DNA here is from genome assembly GCA_029945985.1 of bacterium. Lineage (GTDB taxonomy): Bacteria > Acidobacteriota > Blastocatellia > Pyrinomonadales > Pyrinomonadaceae > OLB17. Next base: position 273 of record JAQSDP010000267.1, read on the forward strand.
TCTTCTCGAGCAGTCCTGCGATCGACCGATCGCGGTCGATCGCCACCGGGCGAGTCGGGACCGTGAGAAACTTTGAAGCCTTTGTCTTTTTCTGAGCTACCATTCGATAGAATCTCCAAATAAATAATTTCGACTACTACTTGCTCGGATTGTGAGCAAGGTATGTATAACTTTCTGCCTGATCTTGGTAATACTCGATCAGGTCGTTTCCTTCCTTCGTGGAAAGCTTTCCGTCCTTGATCCGCGCGAGTATTGCACGGCGGAAGGTGTCGTGCAGTTGTTCCGCATCAAACCTGACCTGCGATATTGAGTCGGCCAGAGTCGCTCCGTAGATCACCTTCTTGATGATCGGGCCGTCCTCGCCTATGTAGATATGAGCCTCGTGCGGAACGCCAAAAAGGTTGTGGTTATTTCCCATCACCTCTTGGTACGCCCCGACCAACATCATCGCTATATAGTAGGGCTCATTTTTTGTGAGTTTGTGGAGTTCAAGCACGGGTTTAACGTCGTGAAGGTCCACAAACTTATCAACGATACCGTCGGAATCGCAGGTAATGTCACATAGCGTAGCATATTCCGTGGGCTTTTTGTTGAGTTTATGTATTGGAATGATTGGAAATAGCTGTTCGAGGGCCCAGTTGTCGGGCATCGACCTAAACACCGAAAAATTCGCTAGATACTTGGCGCATAGAAGCTTCCGAAGGTCGTCAAATTCCTCCGAAACATACTTCTTCATCTGCGCATATCCATCGGCTTTCTCGCAGACATCCCAAAACAATACTTCACCCTTGCCCTTGTCCACGAGAGTGATCAGCCCGAGGTTGAACATAGTGAACAGTTCCTCGCGGTGCTCCAGCGCATCGTGATAATACTCGCGGTAATTCTTGGCGTTGATCGTCTCACGGAGATCGGCAAGTTCTTTGACAACCTGCGGGTCGTCCGGATCGATTGTCATCGGAGTGATATCTTCGACGACTGTTTCGATCTCGTCCTGAATGTTCGTCACCAGAATGGCGTGATAGGCCGAAAGGTATCGCCCTGATTCCTGAATGATCGTTGGATGCGGGACATTCTCGTCATCGCAGACCGTCTTAATCACGTAAATCACGTCATTGGCGAACTCGCGTGCGTTATAGTTTGCCGATGATTCGAATGACGTTCGCGAACCGTCGTAATCGACCGCCATACCGCCGCCGACGTCAAGATACTCAACCGGCACACCCATCTGCCGGATCTTTGCATATGTTCGAGCGGCCTCTTTCATCGCGTTCTTTATCCGCTTGATGTCGGTGAGCTGAGAACCGATGTGAAAGTGAAGCAGCTTTAGCATGTCGATGCGGCCGGCTTCGTTGAGCTGTCGTATCACCTCAAGGATCTCGGTGGTTGTCAGCCCGAACTTCGCAGCTTCGCCTCCCGATTTCTCCCACTTGCCTGAGCCCTTCGAATAGAGCTTCACACGAACGCCGATCATTGGCAGATTCGCATCAGGATTTTCTTTCGTTACCTCGGTGATCAGGTCGAGAGTGTGTGTTAGCTCGCTCATCTTCTCAACGACGATGACAACGTTCTTACCGGCCGATGCTCCCGAAAATGCGAGCCGAATAAAATCGCGATCCTTGAAGCCGTTCAGTACAAGCAGACTGTCTTTCGACTGTTCGAGCCCCAATGCCGCATATAACTCAGCCTTAGACCCAGCCTCAAGACCAAAGTTGAACCTCGACCCTTCGCGAAGGTACTCCTCGATCACCGCTCGATTCTGGTTCACCTTCATTGGGTAAACACACAAATGCCCGCCTTCGTACTCGAATTCCTTGATCGACTTCTTGAATGCAGTCTGAAGCCTTCTGATCTGCCCGAAGAGAAGCTGCGGAAAACGTAGAAGCACCGGTGTCGAGACGCCGCGCTTCTGAAGATCGTCGATGATCTCCTTGACATCAGCCTGGATGGTTTCGTTATCGGGTGAGATGACAACGAGATTCCCTTTGCGGTTAGCTCCGAAGTATCCGGCCCCCCAATTGTCGATACCGTATGTTTCAACGGTCTGCTCTAAGATTGAACTCAATTCAGGTTTACCTCAGCTGCGAGATTGCGATCGAATTGCGTCACGGCGCAAAACCTCAAGTGTAGTAAAATCCGAAGCAAATTCAAACAGGCTATTTGGGGGACGTATGGCACAACCGTTGCCAAACGGTATGTGTGGATCGTGTTTTGGGAACCGTCCATATGACTCTAAACGTTGGAATACAAATATTTACGAGAGTACATCGACCATAGGGTGGACTTGCAAATGTCAAAATCTGGTGTCATTAAATGTCACTGTGTCGGTCAAAATGAGGGAACCATGGTGAATCAAAAAGGTTTTTCTTTGATCGAGCTGTTGCTCGTTGTAGTAATAATCGGAATTGTCGCTGCCGTTGCGGTACCGGCTTACCAAAAAGGCATGTGGGCCGCGGAGAACGGCTCCGCCTATTCGGCCTTGCGGACTATCAATTCAACCCAGGTTCAGTTCTATTCGCAGAACAACCGATTCGGAACTCTTCCCGAGATCCAGACGATGCTCAACAATGCACTGGGCTCCACCGCGGGGGACCGCGTGGTTAAGGGCCGTTATGTGTTCGAGATGGTGCCAACCACCGCGACGCCCGACGACTTGAAGACAAGCTATACGGTCTCTGCGGTCAGAAACGTCGCCGGCAATGTGGTGTATAGATACGAAGTTGACGAGAGCGGAAAGATCAGGAAGATCCTCCCCATCGGCAACGAAGGCGGATTATAAGTTAGTCCTCGATCCGGTTGCTTCATTCCGCACACAATCAAAACCACCATGAGCCTTTTTGAAGAATTGATCGACGAACTAAAACAAGAAAACCTCTTGGAAGAGACGGTTTTCTCGGCCGGCCGGAGTGCGGCCGCCGCACCGGTTCGAACAATTGAACCCTCAAGCGATTTTGACCCCGCACTCGAAAGTGCGGATTCCGGCGATTCTAGCGAGGACGACAACTTCGCCCAGTCCCCGGCCGATGAACGCGAAGCACATCGGCGCCGAGCAATGGATGAGGTCACGAGCCTGCAGATGGTTGAGCATGTTCTGTCCGGCATTGAGCGAGAGCACATGAAAATGTCTCCGCACACTTTTGACGATCTCAATGTCAAGAAAGCCCTCCATAAGTATCTGCAGATCAACGCTCCGATCAGCTCGGATGAGCACTCGGCCGCCGAACTTGAGCTTTACCATGAAATCGAGAAATGGTTTTCGGCACTTGCTCGCCGTGACGGGAACATTTCAGTAGCCAACGTACGACGATTCTGCGAGAACTCGCGGCCCGTGCTCAGCTCTCAGGCATTGATATCGCTTGCGCGCTTCTATCGCAACTCACCCTATGGCGAAGCGGTCCGCGGGAAATTCGACTTTGTGATGACGAAGCTGTTCTCGCGAGAGATTGGGGGCGAGAAACGACGGCTGCTCTTTGCGCGTCTCGAAATGCTCTCGCATATCAAGGCGCTCTACTCAAACTGGGCCAGCCTTTCGCTCGGTTCAGAGGAAGCAAATGGAAGCGATTTCGTCAGGGGATTCGAGAGGTTGTTACAAGAATGTCAGTCAGCCGAATCATTCGACGCCCTGATCAGCACAGAGTTCTTTAATCGCATTCGTATATACAAGGAATCGGCAGCTGAACTATTCTTC
>JAQSDP010000268.1 GCA_029945985.1 bacterium
ACGGAGGCTCGCGAAGATCGTGAATTTTGGTATCGCTTACGCCGTCGAGGCGTTCGGTCTAAGCACTCGCGTCGGCATCTCAAAGGCCGAGGCACGCAAGGTGATCGACGATTACTTCGCGACGTACAAAGGCATTCGTGCCTACATGGACCGCACGCCGGAAGAGGCTCGGGAGAAAGGGTACGTCACTTCCCTTTTCGGCCGCCGCCGCTACTTCCCCGGCATTCGCGACCGTAACTTCACCGTCCGCTCGCGTGCCGAACGCGAGGCCATCAATATGCCGATCCAGGGCACGGCTTCGGACATCGTGAAGATCGCGATGATCCGTGTGCATAAGGCTCTGAAAGATGCCGGCTTGCAGACGAAGATGATCATGCAGGTGCACGACGAACTGGTGTTCGAGGCTCCGATCGAGGAGGTCGAGAAGGCTTCGGAGATCATCAAACGTGAGATGGAAGCTGCGGCTACCCTCGATGCTCCGCTCATTGCGGATGTCGGCGTTGGCGATAACTGGATGGGCACAAAATAGCGACTTTAGCTGGGCGGTGTCAGTAGCCCGCACCTTAGTAAGGGCTCCTTGGGGCGGACGGACGGGCCCGGATTGTGGCGGGGCTGCCTACATCGCGAACGCCATCCGTTGAACAATGGCGATCGCTCGGTTGAGGGAGCCCTTACTTACGTGTGGGCTACTGACACCGGGTTCACCGACACAACCGATTCGTATGATCAACATTCAGATAGCGGAAACTGACGACGAGATCGATAAGTGCTACGCCGTAATGTCTGAACTCCGCCCGCATCTTTCGCGTGAAGAATTTCTCGCACAGGTGAAGCGGCAGATCGCGGATTCGGGTTATCAGCTTATCTATTTGACGGACGGAGGTGCGCTGAAGGCCGTGGCGGGGATCCGGATCGCGGAATGGCTGGCTCGTGGGATGTCGATGGACCTTGAAGATCTCGTCGCCACCGAATCCGACCGCTCAAAAGGCTACGGCGGGCAACTCTTTGACTGGCTCCTCGACTACGGACGCCAGCGCGGCTGCACCGAGATCCGCCTTGTCTCCCACGTCACCCGCTTCCGCGCCCACCAGTTCTATCTAAAAAAGAAAATGATCCTCGACGGCCATTTCTTCTCAATCCCGCTTAGTGGGAAAAGTTAAACCGTCGGGCCCCCTACCAAGTCGTTTTACTTGATGACGAACTAAAGTGTGAACGTGCGTCGATGATCGAAAATCTGTTCGGAATACACCCAAAGTCCACGCTTGCGCCGTTGAACGATATCGTTTAGGATCTGCCTCACCGACTTATTGTGTAGGACGACCTCAGTTCCCGGTTTCTTAGACGGAGGACTCTGCAACCCTCCAAAATAGAGCCCATCAAGCAGGTTCGAATTAGCTACCACTTGGCGAACCTCGGCTGTGTGTATCAGTGAATCTGCGACACTGTCCAGATTCGAACTCGTCTTATAAGCGAAATACGCTACCTGAGTCTCCAAGAGTTCTACTTTGATGCCCCGAGGTTCAACGTTCACAACACCGTCACGTTTCCGCCATCCATAGCTCGGAAGGCCTTTAACGAGAACGTCCAAACGTTCGTTGAGCGAATCTGTTTCAATAGCGCTTAGATCAAGATCCCTCACTTCCGCACAATCGGAATTATGGAAAATAACCATACCACCAGGTGCGTTTTCCGCCAGCAATATCTCCTTAAAATCTTCTCGCAATTGGTCGCAGCCGTTTTGCGTGAGCATATGACCGATTTTCCCTGCCGGATTGTGGCTGGCGCTAGACGGTGAAACCGCTGTAATAATTGCGATGAAGATCAGTGCTTTGTTCCATTAGTTCATGACATTAAGGATCAAGGTGTTTGGTTAGTGCTGATAATCGTCCACTGTCCTGGTCCCGACCGGGTTATCTCCAATAGGTTCTCGGTCGACAAGTTGAAGATCGTCTGCCCGACCGTTACTTTCAATTTTTGGGTCACTACAATACTGAATGGCGGATCGCATGGTGGTGCTTTATAAGCCACTAAAATATCGCCAAACTGAGCGACGTTATTCGTCAGCGTCGTTTTAGCTAGAGGCGAGGGCACACCTGGGGGGTTAACTTGTATGTCAGACAGGACTTCGTCAACCGTTAGCCCGATTTCCCCGTCGACCGTTCACAGAAATCATACGGACGAAGGTGGACAGTCGGTTAGGTTAACGATATTTCGTTCCAAACGCAGCTATCGTTACGGTCTCGAATCTCCCGTCTGAATAAGTAACTGTTGTCTCGATCGCTGTTTCGGCACTGTTCCCAAGAGCAAGGATCGATTTTCCTTTCGGCTGCCACCAAACGGCTTCCTGAGTATCCGATCCGAGGCCGTCGATCACAGCGAATGTCACGTCGCTGCTCCCACGCTTGCCTTGGCCGGGAAGTACGATCTGAGCCCAAAGCTCACGTTTTCCGCCAAAATATTGAATATCCATCCCGCCCCAATCCGTCCTACTTGTCTGTTCGTCCGGAAGCAAGGATCTGATCGTAACGAAACGCATCTCGAACGGCTTCATCGTGAAAGCCTTTCCAATAAACTTTTCGCCATCTTCTGTATAAAAGACGGCTGTTCCGTCGATAGGGTTGTCGCTACGGCTGTTGAGAACGATTTTTCCGGGCTGCGCTTCAGAAAGCGCGATGGTTGGCGCGTAGATTCTCCGAGAATCTTCAGCATTACACGTCTTGCAACTGGGTTGGGTTACCTGTAGTCCCTGTGACGCTCCCTTCGACGGATCGAATTTTGCGCCGCGGCGTTGATTATTTCCCCCTTGTGCTTTCTGCGGGGTTGGTTTGTAAACACTCGAAATACCTATAGCGGCGATCACGAATGCAAAAACGATTAGAAAAGGTCGAGAACTGCGAACGCGGAACCGTTGGGGAAACATTGTGCCTCCGGGCATTTCGGGAGAGAAGGCATTTTCTCTCGTCTGGGAAAAACGAATCGGCTAAAGAAATACACTCAGCCGTCTGAAATTTGTAAAGAATCTATACGCATTCGTCTACTCTGTCAAGACTTTTTCTCGTTGCGTTCGCATTCTTGTATGCTTAAGCCTAAAGTCGAATTGTCGCTTTTGTATTGATATGGACACATCTACTCAAACGGAAAGAACTCGCGTTAAAAGACTGCCGAATCGGGGGGCGTATGATCGGGAGACGATCTACGCGATCCTCGACAAGGCGTTTATTTGTCATGTGGGATATGTGTTGGACGGGCAGCCGTATGTGATCCCCACGGGGTATGCGCGGATCGGGGATGATCTTTATATTCACGGATCGGCGGCGAGCCGGATGCTGCGGAATTTGGCGCAGGGCGTGGATGTTTGCGTGACGGTGACGCTTGTTGATGGACTGGTCCTGGCACGCTCGGCGTTTCATCATTCGATCAACTATCGTTCGGTGGTAGTGCTTGGTAAGGCGACGTTCGTGGAAGATGCGGCGGAGAAGGAAAAGGCTCTTGAAGCATTCACCGAGCACGCCATACCCGGACGATGGCCGGAGATCCGCTGGCCGAGCGAGTTGGAGTTGAAGGCGACTTCGGTTCTGAAGCTGCCGATCGAAGAAGCGTCGGCGAAGATCCGTGCGGGTGATCCGAAGGACGACGAGGAAGATTACGCGATGGATATCTGGGCAGGCGTTTTGCCGCTGAAGGTGATTCCGGGAGAGCCCATCGACGACAGCCGGCTGAAGTCGAAAATGCCCGTACCTGAACACGTTTCAGGATACGGGCAAGGTCGATGATCCAAGATCGAGTCTAATGGCCAAAAGGCCGGTCGCGGTACCAGGGTTCCTTGAACCGCAAAAGGTTCGCAACTGAACGCATTGGATTCATAAAGGTGCGGGCTAGCAACTTGACTCCCCGTCCCCTGGTTTCGAGATGGCGGATCACATACCGGTCAAGAGCTTCTTCAGTCAAG